>CAVJDT010000008.1:0-44810 GCA_963648435.1 Bacillota bacterium | reverse complement strand
TCTCATGACAAATAAAATAGCATTACCAATACTTCTTTCAGAACCATCACTTGGAATATTAACGATGTCAAAATCATTATATTCATTTCTAACAATTAATGTAGCACTACC
This sequence comes from Bacillota bacterium, assembly GCA_963648435.1. Taxonomy (GTDB): domain Bacteria; phylum Bacillota_I; class Bacilli_A; order ML615J-28; family CAG-313; genus UMGS75. The sequence continues at coordinate 44,699 of CAVJDT010000008.1, read as the reverse complement.
ACCACCATCAAGGTTGTATGCATCTTTGCATCCCGCAAGTCGCATTAATTCACCAGCTTCAAAGCAGCTTAATCCTGTGTGTCCATTAACTTCATCACGGCCATCAATATCCATAAATACTACAGTTCCATCTTCTTTAAAACCAATAATCATACGAGGTTTTACAGCGGTTTTTTCATCATATTGACCATATTGTTCGCAACTTTCACCCCATAATGGTTGATAATTTGATAAGCATTGATTAACATAACCACAAGCATCAGTTACATCACTCCATTCACCATTTAGGTCAAATTGACATTTTACATAATTTCCAATTTCAAGTTTATCTTTTAGGGAATCATCTTTAGTAGCTAGATAAAATTCTCTAACATATTTACTGCCAATTGAGGCTTCTGGTTTACATTCACCAAGATTATCAACAACGCTTAAGATAGTACCTTTAACAAAAGGTTTACGACTATCATATTCAACACGGCATAAATCATATTGGCCAACATAAACTGTATAACCAGTTAAATCAAAGGTATCTCTTGCATCTTTGGTAAATAAATAAACACCTGATTCAGTTGGAGTAGTGTTATATCCGGCAATTTTAATATTATCAATTTCATTTTTATAATTTTCAGTATATGTTGCTAAATCTTTATATGTGTGAAGTGACATAAAATTATTAATTGTTGGTTCACCAATAATTGGAGTACCACCATTTGACCAACCAATAACTTGTCGCCAATCAAGGTTGTGATAAACAAATGGTCTAATAACTTCACCATCTTGAACCATTAAATTGGTTGCTTCACATGTATCATTAATTCTAAACCAATCACCATTAGCCGCCGCAACCACAATCCAACCAGGATGTGTATCTTCATAATTTTTCGCAGTTAAAGTTGTGGTAGAAGCTTTAAATCCATCGATTGTTGCATGACTCCATACAACAATTTTAACATCTTCAGATGTCGAAGGCATTTCTAACCATTGATAAGTTTGAGGCGCAAGTTTATAATATTTTGAACTTTTATCTAAATAGCCATCATAATAGGTTTTTGCAGATTGTTTATAAACGGTACCGCCACCCAAAATGTAGTCAACACTAACACTAGATCGATCTACAATATAGGATGATTCGCCATCCATTACTTCGGCAGAAACTTTATTTACTGTCATTACACAAATTAAACAAATAGTAAGTAAAAAACTAATTATTATCTTTTTCATATTATTTTCTCTTTCTAAGTACGATTACTAATCCACTTAATGTTACGATGAATGTTACTAAATAGCTGCTTACAGCTGTTAAGTTACATCCTCCTTTTTTCTTTATTTCTTTCCATTTAGCACTTAAGACGATATCTTCAGTTAAATTCTTAGATATCTCTGTTACTTTAGTATCATTATAATACCAGCCAACAAATTCATATCCTTCTTTAGTTGGAGTAGGAAGAGTTGATAGGCCTTTTCCTTCAACATATTCAGTAACTTCGTTTTCAAGTTTTCCACCATCTAGGTTATAAGTAATACTATGTTTGATTTCTGTTACATTTCCTTTTCCTACTTTTATTTCTTCACTTTCAATTTCATCTAATACTTTGCCATTTTTATATGTTAATACTAATTTAATAACATATTCTTCATTTGCAAGGTCAAGATTGGAGATTAATTGAGCTCCTGATTTTGATGATAATTTATATTCAACATCATTACACATCATTACTGCTTTTGTTACTACTTCATCATTATCACTATATCCATACTTGATGTTTACCCGGTTTGTGTATTCTTTTACTAGTGAAAAGACGGTAATTGTTGGTAATTCAAAACTTAAAGTTGTAATTTTTCTAGTTTCACTTCCATGATATTCATTACCACTTTCTGGGTCATGTACTGTATAGTTTATGGTTACTTCATATGTAGTATCATCTAATAAATATGATATTGTCATTTCTTTTTGATCATTCATTGGATAATCAGTTCCATCTATAACAATACTAATATCTTTTATCCAACTTGAATATTCGGTATCTCGTCTTACTACTTTGACGGAGTTTTTATTGATATCCTCAATAACAACACCACTTCCTGGTATTTCAAAGGCTTTAGTTTTAACTTTAACCTTGTAAGAACCAGAAACAAGTTTTGTAGCATCATCAGTTGATGGAGCTGTATAAGTAATAGTTGCCACATATTCAGTATCTTCTTTTAAGCCTTTAACAACTGCTTTATTATCAACCATATCAGCAGTAATTCCATCAATTGTTACTTTTACATCGGTTACAGTATTTGCAAATTCACTATCTTCTTTATTAAACACTACTTCATTTCTTGTGGTATTTTTAACATCCCAACTAATTCCAGGATCTCTCATGACAAATAAAATAGCATTACCAATACTTCTTTCAGAACCATCACTTGGACGATTAATTACATCAAATTCTCCATATGCGTTTCTAACAATTAACGTTGAACTGCCACCACCATCAAGGTTGTATGCATCTTTGCATCCCGCAAGTCGCATAGTTTCACCTAATTGATAATATGACATACCTACTTCATAATCAGAAGGTTTACCACGACCATCACAAACCATTAATACAGTTGAACCATCTTCTTTAAAGCCAACTACTGTACGTGGATGTGTAGTTTTAACAAATGATAAAGTTGAACCAGCACCTAATGGTTGTCCATTTTTTAAGACGGTTGCGGGGAGAGTACCATCAACCGCATCACCAAAACCACAAAGAACATTTGGAACATTAGCCCACTCGCCTAATAATGGATATTGGCAACGAACATAATCGCCTACCACAAGTAAATCATCAAGGCTTCCATCTTTAGATGCAATATAGAATTCACGATAAATGGTTGAACCTTCAACCATACGTGGTTTAGTTACGGTTAAATCATTAACAACTTTTTTAATTTCACCTTTAACAAATGGTAAAGATGTATATTTAGAAATACGACAAGCATCATATTGACCAACATAAACAGTGTAACCAGTTAAATCAAATTCACTTTTAGCATCTTTGGTATATACGTTAACTCCGGTTTCACAAGGCGTATTATTTACGGAATTAACTGGGATAGATTTTATTACTTTATTATTTTCATCCATTACTTGGACATACATTGTTTCACTTATTGATGCACCACCAACAATTGGAGTATTATCACTATACCATCCAATTGGAGTTGAAGCAGGAGCTGTTTGATAAACTTCGCCATCTTGAACGTGCCATTTTGTAGGTTCTTTAGTACCATTAATATCAAATGAATCACCATTTACCGCCGCAACCACAATCCAACCAGGATTTTTACTTTCAAAATCAAGGGCAGTTGTTCTAACTGTTGAAGATGCCCATCCATCAATGGAACCTTTTGACCAAGATACTACTCTAACATCTTGATTCGTAATTGGTAACTCAACCCATTGGACAGTGTTATGGCTATATGTATAATTAGCCTTTGATTCATCATAAACACCAGTATCAACACCATTATATAAAGTTTTTAATCTTTCTTTATAAAGGGTTACACCACCCATTAAATTACGGGTTTCTAAATCACCAACACGGATAACTGAATCAGATAGTCTTACTTCTTGATTGGATTCATCGGCTTTTACTAAACTAATGTTTTTCGTAAATGCCAGTTGAAAGACTAACAGCAATCCTAACAATAAATTAAAAATACTAATTTTCTTAATTTTTTTGATCATTTTTGTTTTCTACCTTTCTATAAATTTTTATATATTGCTTAAATGACAATTTAACCGAAACATAAACTGCCAAAGCGATACCTATAATAAGCATTACATAGTAGAATACAATGGAAATAGTTATAATTATTGCAACCGCAAGTAAAATTAAAATAGTTCTACCAATATCTTTAAAAGCCATTATCATAGCTAACTTTACATATTGAATTATTTTTAAATCTGAAAAATAAACTAATACAAGTGGTAAATGTATAACTAGGAAAGCTGCCATAAAAATAAATGAAATTGTCAGCAATAATCCTAATAAATATCCTACACTTTTACTCTGATTCACATAAAAGAAATTAAAACTATTATATAAAAGTAACACTAAACAACAAGCAAAAATTCCTATAACGAAGGCTTTAATATAATGAGTTTTGAGGCTTTTAAAGAAATCTTTAAATATCGTGTTAGTTAAATTATCTTCATATTGTCTTATTACATCTGTAACTGCCACAATCGAAGGAATTAACCACAATATCATTGGTACTAAAGTAAGATAGAACCACACACTTTCGGTATTCTTACTAAATAATGAATAAATGAATAACGCAATAAAAGAGGGAATGACAACACAAAAGTTTAGCAGTACAAGGCGTAATACATAATCTAAAAATCTATATAATTTACCTTTAGTTAAACTTCTTGTTGACATTCCCTTATTCTCCTTTTATTTATTATCCAATGATACCAGATCTTTCAACGCCTTCAATGAATAAACGTTGAACAAATAGATATCCTATAAGTAATGGTAACATCATCAATAACGCAGCTGTATTAGAAATAATCGAAGCGAACTGAGCATTGTCTTTTACTTCATCACTTACTAGGTTAGCTAAATGTTTAAATTGTGGTGATTTAAGTAATCCCGAAATCCATTCCGCAATATTAATTAGTTTCATTGTTAACATTGGGAAGGAGTCACCACTTATTTCATACATTTTTGTATAGTAAACATCATTCCATTGCCATACAAAGGCGAATAATGCAACCGTTGTAATAGCTCCACGAGCATTTGGTAACATAACGCTCCAGAATGTTCTGATAACACCAGCACCATCGATTTGAGCTGATTCTTCAAGTTCAATAGGGATGCCCCTAAAGAATTGTCGGAAGATAAAGATGAATAGTGCTGATCTAATACCTTGTCCAGTTAATGACATAATGTAGAATACAATATCATGTCCTTCACCTTTTAAAGCAAGTCCATTACCATGATTAAACAATTTAATAATACCTAAAACATCGAAATTAGCAAAGTAAAGTGACCTTGATAAGGCGACGGTTTGAGGAGGTACAATTAATGTTAACATTATAATCCAGAAAAGTACATTACTACCTTTAAATTTAAGTCTTGCGAAAGCATATCCTGCAAGAGCTGTCGATAAAACTTGACAGATTGTAGATATTGTGGAAACCTTAATGTTGTTAAGCAAAGCATTCCAAAAGTCCATTATCGCTGCCGCAATCGTAAAGTTAACTGTTGTAAAAGTTTTAGGGATGTACTTTACTAATGGATCATTAATATCAAGAGGATCACGTAATGCAAATGTGAATTGTTCAAATATTGGGAAAATAATGATAAATGATAATCCAAAAATTAAGAATCCCCGAAGAATAGAGAAACTAACTTCACCAGTTTTTTTAGCTCTTACTGCTCTTTTAACTGGATTTTTAAGTTCTTCTTTGATTTCTTCATATTTATTTTTAACTTTGGTTTTAATAACATCAAAATCAACTTTTCCTTTTTCTTTTTTGTCTAAGTTATTATTTGCCATTTACATATCCTCCTTTCTACTTTTTATCATCATAATAGAATACAAATCTTGATACAATACCAACCATAACTACAAGAATCAAGACAGCAGCACCAAAGTAAATCCAAGACATGGCGGCATGTCTACCATAAGCTGAATTCTTATATTGTAAGTCTATAACTTCATTAATGTCGGAACGTAAGAAGGAATCGACAATTGTATAAACCATTACGGTAATAATCATTGGTGATACCATTGGTAAGGTGATTTTCCAGAATGATTCATATTTAGTTGCACCTTCTATTTTTGCGGCCTCATATAAGTGTTTTGGAACGGATTGAATAGCCGCAAGGAAGATTAGAATTTGTATACCTGAATAAGATATTGTACTATAAATGGTTGAAGTAATACCATTTAAGAATGTTACCAGAGTCGTCGGTACTTTCAAACTTACCAAGAATGTTTGCATATTAAACAATTGTGATAATGCATTTTTACCACTCTGACTTGCAAGTGTTGAAAGTGATGAGGCCGACTCAAGGGCACTAGTAACGGCCTCTGAGTTAAAGATAACTGGTAAGAAGAAAATAGCTCTTACAATACCACGGCCTTTAAACTCACCATTTAACATAACCGCAATCAATAAACTAAAGATTGTAATAACAATTGTATCAACAACAGTAGTCTTAACTGTACTCCATAATTGAACAGGGAAATCGGCATTTTCTCTCAATGCATATACATAGTTGAAGAAGATTGTTTTTACTGATGGATCAGTTACTAAATAATTCTTATCTTGAATTGCATCTTGAGTAAAAGCTTGACCAAAGTGAATAATTGGTCCTCCCTGAACAAGTTCTAGGGTACTTAATGAGTAAATAAATGACATAATTAATGGATAGATAAAGAAGATTAAGAAACCTAAAATAGTAGGTAACAAGAATAAAACAGATACACATACTTTTTGTTGTTCATATCTTAACTTATCATAAGTTTTCTTTTTTATCCATTTAAGAGGCCAGAAAATATAGAATACGTAATGTAAACCAATTCCAATGTAATGGAATACATAATCTTTAAAGAAATTAACAATCTTTGTCCAAATTCCTTTAAACCACGCACCTAAAGAGAACTTAGATCCTTTAACTTCAGCTTCAATTTCGTCAAGATTAACGACTTTATCTTCAGCTAAATATCTTTGTTTAACTTTTTCAATTTCAGCTTCATAAGCAGCAATTTCTGCTTTTTTCTTTTCACGTTTTTTGGCTTGGGCTTTATTCGATGCTTTTTTCAAGCAATGAATGCCATACCAGCCAAGTACCACTATAGCAGTGGCAATAATAACAATTAAAAACTTCATTATTGTGCCACCTCCTATAGTACTTTATAACTCTTAGCAGATATCACACCAACACCAGAGATGTTGACTGAAGCAAAAGAGTAATTTAATGCAATTTTAATTGTTTTACCAGCACCATTTGAATACGTTACTAGATATACATTATCATCTAGTTTTTCATGAGCTACAAGTTGACAACTATATATATCTAAATCAACTAGGGTATTATAAATAGTAGTAACTTCTTGTAACCAATTAGTGTATTCAGTGTTGTAATAATTATTATAATCTGTTCTAACAAGTTTTGAAGAACTATCATATGTGAAAGTAAATTGTGGGTTAGCACCTGTTTCAATTAACTTCATGATATGATAATCAACACCTTCTTCGATGTTTACGTTAATGCTTTCACCTGAATAATCAAACATACCATTGATTACTAATTGATAGAATGGAATTGAGTAATCAAGTAATTCTTTTTGAGTTGATTTGAAAGGAATATCTTTTGCATGACTAACATATTCAAATGCATAATCGTAAGGTTGATAAAGGTTGATATTTTCAATTTTACTTGAAATTAATTCTAATGATTTAATTTGTTCTTGGATTGCTGCTATCTTAAACATTTCATTGTCTTTCTTGTAGTCACCAGCCAGAGCAGAACCAAATTTATCAATTGAAATAGAATTAATACCAATGTAGTTTTTCTTAGCTGAATCTGTGCCAAATAGTTTAATATATGAATCAACAAGGGATTCAGCAAAACGATAGTAATAATGTGGAGAAACAACTTCAATCTTTTTAGCCTTCGTATTATAAGCATTGGTGCTTAAGTCATATGGATACTTATTGATTATTTCCCCTATAACATCTCTTGTTGTATAGTGGTTAGTACCAAAACTTTCTTGATATTCATTTACTTCACCCATACTAACATAAGGATAAATTGTAACATTACTATTTTCTGAAACAAGAGCTTTTAATTGTTTTTTAGTTCCTAGTAAACTATTTAACTTTAATGAATTAAATGTGGTATTTACTAAGGCTTCTTTACGCCAACCATTATAGAAGACATTGATATATTCAATACCAATTTCCTTATAATCTTTAATCATCTTACCTAGTTCTTCATAGGTTGTCATTGTGCCTTTCGCAGAATAACTGAATCCTGCAAAATTATCTTTATAAGTATACGCACCAATAACATCTAAATCTAGAACTGGGGAAGTCGTTGTATCATGTTTGTTAGCTAAATTTGGATATTTCTTAATTAACATTTCTCGATATATTTTGGCAATATCTGAATATGTATATTCTTTTGAGGTATCGCCTAATATATTGAAGTTAAGAATAATATCTTCAGTAATTAATTGTTTAGTAAATTTTTGTACTGGGTCTTTAGAGTATGTACCAATATAAACTTTTTGTGATTCACGTAAGTATGCTCTAAAGTAATTTTTATTATTAGTTTCACCTAAGTTACCATAGCCTGAAGTTGTTGCTCTTAATTCAAGTTGTGAAGCCATTTGAGTAGCTTCAACAATAACTGCTGAACTACCATTTACAACCGCATACATTGGTAACATAATATCATAGCTTTCTACTTCTTTAGTAGCACTAGTTTCAGATAAATCTGTGGTATAAAGACGTTTGATATAAGGGTTATATAAGTTACTCTTACCATTGTCATGTTCAAGAATAGAACCACTACCATCAGGAATAATTGTATATCCACTAACGCCTTCAGGTGTAGATGTAAAGTATGGTAGAATATCTAATTTACAAATATTGTAGTCGCCATATTCACGAATTGAATTACCAGGAATCATAACTTGTAAGCCTTCACTAGTTAAAACATATTCAATTGCAACTTCAAATACTGGATCATTTACTTCATTTTCAACACCAAATGTTGCGTTATCTTCTTCTAGATCAGAAGCACTGTAACCACACCATTCATACATCCATTTGTGTAAACTGTTTATAACAAGGTCACTCATGAATTCAAAGGTTCCCCCTTTATATTCATAATAAGCAAAGCCTTTTTCTTTACCTTCAGTTGAATCTTCACTTAGTAAGTTATACCAAGTATTAAGCCATTTACTATACGCTTGATAACCATCAGCATATTGTGCTTGTTCTTTTGTTAATTGATCAACTTTAGTTTGATCTTTTGCGGTTGTAGCTTCGGTAATTTGTTTCTTTAATTCTTCATATTTCGCTGCACTAGCTTTAATATCAGGAATTACTTTGCCATCACTATCTTTTTGACCTGCCGCAGCTCTTCTTGCGTTTTCTTCAAGTAAACTATTTATACGTTCCTCACTTATATATTGTGGGAAATATGTATAATTAATACCACGTTTGGTTAAATGATACCAAACTTGAATAACTGGAACTGTCACACCATTTTCTTCTCTTTCCGTAATCTTAATCGCATAATTTGGAGTAACACTACGGCCTTTAGAGTCAACTGTTGCGATAGAATATGTATAGTTACTATACACGATTTCTGCACCTGCACTTGTACCATAAATAACATTTAATACGGTATTTTGTTCAGTTTTTAATCTTGTTTCCACATTTTCAGGATTAGAATACCATTCATATCCTGTTCTCTTATCAACAACTTTAAAGGTTGTTAAACCATAACTTAGCCAAAATTCAAAGTTGTCATTTTCTGCAACTTTTTGAAGACGGTTAAAGTATTCAGCAAGTGTCGGTAATGTAACTGAATTAGCTGCATCAATTAATTCATTAATTTCTGCTTGTTCTTCTTCTAATGCGTTAATCTTATTGGCATCTTTAATAATTGCAAGTTCATAAGCACTACTATTAGCAACACCTTTTTTACCACAATCATTGTAAATAGCCATATATAAATCATAATCATTAGCAAGATAACCATATTCTACTTTATAACCTTTGCTTTGAATTGTTTCATATGGATAATCAGAAATTGTATAAATATTTAGGGTATCACACCAATCAGTGAATGTGCCAGTATAACCATTTAATACCGCAAAGTCATAAGCACTAAAATCACTTGCTACCGCATATGAGTTAAATCCACATACATCGATAACCCATTGCTTTTTGTTTTCATATTTGTTATTAACGTTTGCGGCCGCAAATAATTCATCACTATCTGAAGCAGTAAGCATTGCGCTCATAACGTTTATTAATTTACCTTTATAACCATTAGCTACTAATTGTTTATAAACATTACTAGTTTCATAGTTAGCAAGTACTTTTGTAAAGTCTTCTTCTGAACCTTTATATTCTAAATTTGGATCAGCAATTTTAGTATATAATTGTTCATTCTCTTTTACATCTACAATCATTAATAATTGGAAAATCCAATCTTCTTTTGATAAATTTTCATTAACTCGATTAAGAGTATAAAGTTCATTTTTAATTGTTGTTAATCTTTTATTTAGAGAATCAATAATTAAATTTAATTCTTCACTATAACGTGATTTGTTAATTTTTTCTAAAGTTGTATCATCTTCATCATAAGGACTTTCATATTCAGAACTAGTATAGTCAAAGCGAGCTTCACCTTTTTTAAGTTCATCATAAGACATGAAACCATCTAATTCATCCCAATAAGAAGTTGAATACATATTTTTAAAGCTTGATGTTGCGGGTTTATATCTATCAAAGATAAATATTCCTATTAAACTTATTGCTATTACTAAAATTACGGCAATTAGCAATCTGCCAAGGTAAGTCCAAAAAGTTTTTTTCTTCATTGTTCCCACCTCCTACACTAACCTTGTCGCAATTTCTTTGTATATGGAATAAACAAATCCATATATTTGTTGCGATAAGTCAAAGATTAATAAGGCAATAAATAATACTATACAAAGTGCTACAGCGGTTAAAATAATTGATAAAATTGTTTTGAAAATACCATATTCATGAATTACTACAAAACCCATGAAACAAGCGTAACATAATAATACAATACCAACAATTTGAATTAATGTTAAAAATTGAGTTTCATCAACTGTTAAGAAATTACTTAAAATAACCTTAACAAATCCTAGTACAACGAATGGATGTAATGCATAACAAATCATCATAAAGATTTCTTTCATTTTGCCTTTACCATTCATAAGAGTTGTTACTGACCAGTTTGCTACCGCAATTAGTACAACTGGAAGTACACTTGTTACTAATATTTTAATACTACTAAATTTAGTTTGATCGTTAGTATTAAAGGCTGGGCCTGTATATTTATAAGCAACAATTTGTTCTAAAACAAACATAATTAGAATAAATATAGCAACCCACATTTTTCCACGTTTTTCATTTTTGAATTCATTAAATCCTTTAATAGGATGTGTTAAGATATAACATGGATACTTAACTGTTTCTTTATAAAAGATACCTAATTTTTGTTTAACTACTTTCATAGTTGAGGTGAATTGCTCTGTTTTATTGAAACGTAAAACAAGAATTAAACCTACTATTCCAAGTATGGCGATTACAATTAAAACTATTAATGTGGTCATTATTCATCGCCTCCTTCATCAGCATAAGGATTTGCTTTTTTCTTCTTAATATACTTGTAACTAGCTGAGGCTATTACCGCAACTATTATGACAGCGACAACTGACATAATTACACTAAAGTATTTTCTCATTGTAGCATCACGATATAAGCTGTAAGCTTTTGAATAATATTTAGCGCTATGGGCATTTTCAAAATAGTCCATTGCTTCTTTGTAACCTTTGATATCAGTAGCACCACGTAGAACGCTCTTACCAATACCTAAATATGCTAATTCATAATTTGTATTAATTTTAATTACTTGACGCCATTTTTCTTCAGCTAATTGAATTTCACCTTTTTGGTATAAAGCCGTTGCTTCATTTACATATTCACCAAATTCCGTTGTTTGATAAACAACAATACTTTTTGATGAGGCATCAAGCACAATTACTAAGTCTTTTTCTTTAGTGTTACCTTCAGCATCTTGATATGTACGTTTAATATAATCAATTGCAATTGGGTTAGCCAAGCAGAAGGAAATTGTTTCACCTTGAGTTTGAGTTTTTGTACCACCTGGTTGTTCACCCGTAATATATAAAAGATTACCTTCTGTATCATATGTGAATAAACGTCCACGTTTACTATCAACGGTTGTATATATACAACTTTCGTTATCTACGGCAACCGCAACTAAGTTAGATGGACCAACAATGACAGTTTGTTCATTGCTTGTGGAAATATAACCAACATCACCATTAGGTTTAACATAACCGTTACGCTTCATTACATCCTTACCTGCCGTATTGATAATCTTAACCATATTAGCTTGGGTAGTTCCTGCTTCAGCATCATCATCAGGGAGTGATGTTGCATATAGGAATCCTTCGGCATCCATGGTTATATTTGTAAACATTGGTGGAAGGTCAAGAATTAATGAATTTAATTGAGCTTCTGAGAATATTTTCGTCCAGAATGTTTTTAATGGATTAGCTACTACTTCATTTTTACCAAGGAAACGGTTGAAGGTTCCTTGTCTTGTATATTCGTTAGCTTTAGCATATTCAATAATACCTTCATAAACATCTTTGGCGATACAATATACACGTCCTGATACGTCAACCGCAATCTTTTGAGGACGATATAATGTGCCAGCATCAGCGATATCATCAATTGAGATACCTTCATTTGGTTGATAGAAAGTAATATCATTTGGTGTTAAAAAGATATTAACGATTTCAAAATTTTCATTTAATTGGAGAATTTCATTTCCTTCGGTATCCGCAATGTAAATACCATCTTTCGTAACGGTAATTCCTTCAGGAGAACGAAGGCGAATTGCATATCTTTCATTATCTTCGGAATATGGAAGATATGGAGCTCGTTTAGTAGCATCAGTTGCTTTAGCTTGAGTAACTGTTATTTCATCAAGAGGGGTATTAAAATTATAATAATTGTTTAATAATTTTACTAGTTCTTTTTCAATTGTACTAATAGTTCCATCTTCTAAAGTAATTGGTTCTTGTGAGAATGGAAATTCATTAATGATTCTTTCCCATTTGAATTCTTGGTTGACAACCGCAACTTCACCAACTTTAGATAATTCCATACTTTCAGCTTCTTTTACAACTTTACCATTTTCGACTACTTCATTATGAAGATTAAAAGTTATACTTGAAGTTGAATAATTTAAGATATAAATTTTATTATCATAAACTTCCATATCTTTTAAGCCATCCATACCTACTGTCTTATTTTGAAGTTCAGTAGGAACACTTTCAGCTGGCTTAATAGTTGTACTATAATATGTTGAATCATATGCTAATCCTTCAGCTGAAGGAACAACATTTTTAAAGAAATCATAATTATAACTCATTGCTTTAACTGAAGTAAGGGTTGGAATAGATAACATTACAAGCACTATACTTAAAGCAAATACTATTTTTTTCATAACATTTGTTCTCATCACATGCCTCCTACTTCATACCTGAGTGAGCCATTGTTTCAATAATTTGGCTTTGTGATAAGATAAATACAAGGATTGGAACGCTCATCATAATTAGCATTACTGCTGATGAAGTACCTGTTCTTGCAATACCGCCCGCAACAATTTGTTGTAACGCATAACTTAATGGTTTAATGCTTTCACTATAAATGAAAGTACCACCATCATTGTTCCATAATTGTTGGAACAATAAGATTATTAATGTAAGCCAAGCAGGTTTAACTAATGGCATTACAACTCGCCAGTATATTTGAAATTCATTGGCACCATCAATTTTGGCTGATTCAATTAATTCCATGGGAATATCACTCATAAATTGTTTCATCAAGTATAAACCTAGCGAATACGCGAAGGCAGGTATGATGATAGCAAATTGAGTATCAACTAAACCTAAGCAGCTAAATACCATATATCTTGGAGTTGAAGTTACTTGAGCCGCGAACATTAGCGAATAAACAACAAGACCAAAGATAATTTTACTACCAGGGAATTTATGTTTTGCAAGTGGGTATGCGGCCATGGAAGCAATTAACACGTGACCAACTGTACCCGTTAAGGTTATAAATATTGTATTAAATAAATAACGAGAGAATGGTACCCAAGAATCTTCTAACAAGATTGATAAGTCTGTAAAGTTATCAAGGGTTGGATGTTGGAAGAATAATTTTGGTGGGTAAATAAATAATTCATTTAGTGGTTTAAAGGCAGCACATATTGTATATACAAGTGGATATGCACTAAATGCCCCAAATACTAATAATAGTAAGAATAAGGCAATGTCACCTGCGATACTACGACTAACTCTTTTACGCTTTTTAATTAATCTTTTCTTCTTTTGACGATAGAAGAAAAGTTCAAGTTTTCCCATTTTTGATTCATCTCGAATACCGAACTTTTTAAGCTTTTTTTCTTGACGTTTTAAACGTTTCTTTTCGGCTTTGGATAGTTCTACACCTGATATTTGGTCATCATCTATTTGAAACTTTTCATTCATATCATGTACCTACCCTTCTAAGAATTTTTCTTACTAATAAGTTAGCAGCAATCATAATGATAAATAGAATTGTTGCAATGGCCGATGCATAACCCATTTCCATTCTTATGCTTCCGTAGTCCATTAAGTGGGTTATGATCGTATGTCCTGCATACTCAATGGATGGGAATCCAGCTATCTGGGTCGATACATCAGCTACCGCTAAGCTTGATGTAATTTGCATTACGGCACCAAATAGTAATTGTGATTTCATTTGTGGTAGAGTTATATACCAAAGTTCTTGCCAACGGTTTTTGATACCATCAATTGCACCAGCTTCATATAACTCACGGTTAACTCCTTGTAATCCCGCAATAAAGGCAAGGAAACTTACACCAAGTGATAACCATAATTGGACAATAATTAGAATCCAAATAATATATTTGGCATCTTGTAACCATGTAATTGGTTCATCGATAATATTAAGTTTTAATAATATAGAGTTAGCATAACCATAAATATCACTACTGAAAATTAATTTCCATACAAGGTATACGTTACCAGAGATTGATGGAGCGTAGAATATTAAGGTCATTATACTTCTAACAAGAGGTTTAAGTTCATTTATTAACCATGCAAAGACGAAAGCCATTAAATAACTTAAAGGACCTGTGATTACCGCAAGAATCGCGGTATTACGAATTGCAATAATAAATACTTTATCATCAACAAATAGTCTCATGTAGTTTTCCCAGCCAATAAAGGTTGGAGCTTCTAGTAAGTTGAAGTATGTAAAACTAAAATATAGAGACATTAAAACGGGAATTACGGTAAATGTAAAGAATAAAATTGTGTAAGGAGCAACTAAGTAATAATATTGTCTCTTAACGAAAATTTCTCTTCTTAAATGTCCACCGCGTTTACTCCAGCGTTCAACACGACGAATAATTGAAATACGATCTTTTTCGATACGATATTTTTGAAGTAAGCGTTCATGTTCTTTTAAATATTCACGATATGCTCTTTCTTTAGCATGGGTTTCATCTTCTTCATCAATTACATTATGATTAACTATTTGAAGAGGATCTTCAATGGTAATAAAGCCAGATTTGTTTTTCTTATGTTTTCTAACTTTTTCTTTCTTTGGTTTTTTACCACCATTTGCTTTAATTAAAGCAAGTTCATTTTGTTTCTTTTCTTCTAAATATGCGTTTTCGTATTCTTTTAATTTAATTTTACTTTCCGCAACTAAAACTTTTAATTCGGCAATGTTTGCTTTTACAGTTGCATAGTACTTTTCATCTTCTACTTTCCAAGCAGCTTTCTTTTCTTTCATTGCGGCTTTGACAGCTGCTTTTTCTTCTACTTTTTCACTTCTTGTAAGTTTAGTTGATGATGTTCCTGCAATTGCTCCATAAGCATAATTGCTTATAATTAATTTTAAATCATAATTAAGTTGTTTTACTAATGATTCATTTGTTTTAATTTGTTTTTTAAGGTTATCAGCTTTGGTTCTTTCAACAGACAATTTATCTGATACTTCTTTAATTTTAGTTGCATCATTGTTAGCTTTGTGTTTTTGTAATGAAGTTTCTAAATTAGCTATATTGTTACATACAACTGTAAATTCTGTACTTGCTTTTTCTAATTCTTCTTTAGCTTTTGTTGCTTTTTCTTCATTAACTTTAACACGACGTAAAGTTTCTTTATTGTAGATTTTTTCTTCTAATTCTTCATAAGTAACTTTGCCTTCAACATAATCTTTAGCAAGTTGCTTACTATCTTTTTTAGCATTTCTTAAGGCAAGTTCTCTTTGGAAACTTTGACTATTTTTATTACCCCCACGAACAACGATAATAAATAGATAAACTAAAACAATTATGCTAATAATTAATATAATTCCTAATGCTATATTCACTCTTTAGTCATCTCCTTACTTTCGTAGTTCTAGGTCAAATTCATTACGTTTACGGTCAATTTCATTATTGATTGTATCCGCATATTCAAATAACACTTCACGTGGATTATAAGCATTATTAATAACTTGACGATATGCATTTTCAATTTCACGGCCAGTAATATAGCTGCCAGCAATTTGTGGAATTTCACGTGATTGTTCCCATTGTTTCATTAATATTTCTAAGTCTTTTTTAGGCCATGCAAGGGCATTTAAGGCTTTAACATTCGCCGTCGTATGTCTTGCGGCTGAACCTAAGATACCTTCCATTTCGGTACCAAATTGGCTTTGAGCATCAAATGCTGACCACCATTTAACAAACTCCCAAGAAGCTTGTTTAATTTTTTCATCTTTTTCAGCAGGTTGTTTCATAACAACACATCCTGAACCTGATGCTGTTGCGGTACGATCGATTGTACCATCACTTTGCATAGTACCAGGAATTAAGTGGAAACTCCATTTACCTTTTAGTTCAGGAGCAAATACGCTTAAAGTATTATAAAGTTCATAATAAGCAATACCAATTGGCATTTCACCAGTTCTAAAACGGTTTGCGAATGATGCTGATTTAGGGAATGAATATAAAGTATAGAACTCAGTCCATTGTTCAAATGCATCCATCGCTCCAGTACTACCTAAACCAGTTTCTTTGTTTCCGTTAATATAAAGTGAACCTTTATGTTGATATAATAGTGTAACAAAAACAGGGTTTAGTGCAGAAGCACCAGCATCATTAACTGGTAGATAGAATTGTAATTGATCGGTTTGTAATTCTGCCACTAGATTAATTACATCATCCCATGTCATGTTATCCCAGTCATAATGAGAATTTAAACCTTTTTCATTCATGATATCATCACGAACGAACATCATTAAGAATATTTGTTTTTCTGGAAGTGCATATGTACCAGTAGTTCCATTTCGTTTATCAGTTTCATATGTATCATATACGAATTGGAATTGTGATAATGAACTTTCCATATAGAAGTTATCAGGTATATCTTCAGCAGAAATGGCACTATAAGCTTTAGTATCTTGACCAGCTATACCATTATTTTCCGCATAACGTCTTACTACTGCTTCTTTATAGGTTTCACCATTCCAAACAAATCCAAAGTCTTTATCAATAAGTTGAGCATGTAATTCAGTAACTTTAGTTCCATCACTATTTGTTTTAACAGTTCCATCTTCATTGTACATATATGTAGGAGCATAAACGATTGCACCTTTTTCATCTAATTCATAAATGAATTCTGATAGGTCTAATACCGCATTTCTAAGGGCATAGTTAACTGGTAAGCTTGAATCAACGTTTAATGCTACATCAGGGCCGATCCCCGCAAGAGTCGCTTTTAAAAGTACGTCTGATGCTGTCAATTTAAGTTCAACCTTGATGCCTGTGTTTTTCGTAAAGTCGGTATCAATTAAGTTTCTTATAACATTAGCTTGGTCACGACCTTGGGTCATCCAAACTTCAATAGTTGTATCAGTTTCTGTAGCTGTTTCCGTTTCACTGATTGCGGAATAGTCAATAAAGAATGATACGAAGAATGATACAATACCATCCCATAATCCTCTAAAGAATCCTTCATTTGCTTTATCAAGTTTTACATCAGGAGTATGCACTTCAATGTAATCAACCATTAAAGGTAATTCTCTTAGTGTATTAAGTAGTGAACCTAGTGATGAAATATTATTACTAAATGAGCTTAAACGTGTTGGAATTGAACGTAATTCTTCTTTTACAAAGTCTTCAAGTTGAATTACTACGCTATCAATAACCCCAGTTTTATCACTTTTAGTTCCTGATATTTCAGTAATTTTATCTGAGATATCTTCTAATTCATTTGCGTAATCAGTAAGTTCTTGTTTTAAATTAGGGAATCTTTCCTTTAACTGATAGTCACGGTTTGAGTCAGGGCTAACTGTTGTATAACTAATAATTTGACGATATACTGTATTTAAGTTAGATACTGCTTCTTGAATTCTTTCAATTAAAGTTGAGTATTGACCCATTGTTACTTCCATACGAATTGTATGAGTTTCACCAGCTTTAAAGTAGAATAAGAAATCTCCATCTTCATTTCCTAATGTTACATTTTGCCATTTATTGGCATATGCAAATTGAACATCATTTAATTCATCAAATAAAATTTCACCATCGATATAGACAATCCGGCTTGAGTACATACCTCTAATTGTGTTTTGTTTTGCACGCATTGAAATATTGTAGTAGCCATCAGCTGGAACTTCAAATTCCCATTCAATCCAGTCACCTAATACTTTCCAGTTATCTCCGCCTATTGCGTTTAGATAAGTTTTAGTATAAGAAAATGGAGTTGTTTTTGAACTTGAACGGTCTGTTGTCGGATATAGGGTAGGGGATGATTTTCCTGATGAACGTTCGGCTTGCCATAGTACTTTTTGATTGGTTATATTATCACTTGGATTTAAACCTGTTGATTGAATTATGTTTTCGATATAATCACTGTAATTAGGAGTATCTACTACTGATAAAAGTGTTACTTTATCTAGTTGCATTGGTTCTTTTGATACTCTTATAGTTACTGTATAATCAATGCCTTGTTCAAAATAGAATTTGTAAGGAGCTGTTTCATACCCCATATAATCTTTTACGTATGAACTACTTTGGGTTGGTTCATTTGTTAATTTGCTTTTTTCTATTTGTTGAGGTTTGCGTTGGTTTCCGTTTGTATCAACTTGAAATTCTTGGTCTTTCGCAAGGTCATCTACCCATACACGGGAAAATGTAAGTGTATCAGCCCCAGAGAAAGGCACTTCACCATTAATTAGTAACATTCTTTCCATTGATGATTTATAACCATCTAATATAGTGTAATCAATGTAAATGTTATAAAAACCAGAAACACTAACTTGAAATGTATAATCGACATCATCTTCAGTTTGGGCAACTGAGCCTTCACTGATTTCTTGTTTAACACCTTGAGGAAAGTAATCTTCATTACCATAAGTTTCTTTATGATATGCTTTTTTGGAAGCAACATATTTACGATACTCACTACTTATGGCATCATTTTCTAAAT
This sequence comes from Bacillota bacterium, assembly GCA_963648435.1. Classification (GTDB taxonomy): domain Bacteria; phylum Bacillota_I; class Bacilli_A; order ML615J-28; family CAG-313; genus UMGS75. Next base: position 25,343 of record CAVJDT010000008.1, on the reverse strand, counting down.
CTGCTTTTGAACTGCTTGAGGCAGTTGCTGCTTGTACTCTAAGATCTAAATTTGTTTTTGCTTTAATGACAAAGTAAGAACAACAAACAAGTATTAAGCAGAATATAAGTGCTTTTTTAATTGTTTTCATGCTAACTCCTTTCATCTATTTCCATTAATATTTTCATCAACCATTTAATGCGATTACCACTAGGAATAAACCCAGCAGGTATATTGCGTAAACACCATAATTCATAGTGTTTACCTAAGAAGGCTTGAAGAATCAAAAGATCTTTATCAAACACTTTAGTTTGATTTTGTTCTATTACCTTTCTTAAGTTACGTTGAATATCAACAAGTGTTAGTAATAAATTGATACTGTTTTGAACTTCAGCTTTTTCGATACTATCAATTGTGCCAAGTTCAACTAGACACAATCTAAACATTTTTTCAAGTTGGTTTAAATTAGCATCATCAACTAAATTACTTTGCATTTTATTTAAAAAATATTCAACATCATTTTCTTCTCTTTGAGCATGTTCAGCCCAAAGAATGGTACTAAAGAGGCGGCTACCATAATCGCGGTATGGACCTTCTAGTCTTGTGTATGTCGCAAGTCTTAAAATTACACTTGCGGTTTCTTCACCTAACAATTTTTCAAGTTTAGGTTTTATTACTTCTTCATTTGGCTCACTCCAAGCACACTGTGCTCCATAAATGAAACCAGGATAACTAAATGGTAAATATTGAAGATGACCTACATCACCCCAATCGGTAAGGAGTAAACCTAATCCGTTATTTTTCTTTACCGCGATTGAACTATTAGTAATTGAACCAAGCATATCATCATAACGGCCTGTAATAGTGCTCCAAGTTGAAGTGCCTGGTGCCATCATGAATTTAACTTTTTTATCTTTAAGCATTTCGCCATGACTTGCAAAATCATAACCTAAATTATAACCCCAGTCAATAAAGATTAAGTCTTTAGGAAGTCTTCCTATTGCCTCAGGATGATTAACTAAAACATCGCCCCAAATCATGGGAATTTTTTGATATTTCTTAACAACCTTGCAAAGAGGAATTAGGAAATCGATATATACATCTTCTTTTGATGATTCACTTACTGCTTTTGCACTTTTACCATGACCTAGTTCATATGGTTCATCAAAATTCATATTAAAGTATTTTGACTTAAAGTATGGTAACATGTCATCATACATTTTCTTTACTAATTTAAAACTTTCTTTACTAGTTGGATCAAGGGTACTAGATGGACGGTGTGAACCCCATATATCAAAACCATCTTCGCACTCACTTAGGTGATGGTATTTATCAAGGGCAAGCCATTCACTCATATGGCCAAACCCATTTTGGTTAGGCACAAGGTCAATGTAGTTTTCTTCTGCGAATGCCTCAAGTGCTAAGTAATCTTCTAACTTAATGTAGTTGTTATTAACTAAAACTTCAGGAAAACTTTGATATTCGTAAGAAAAACCTTCAACATAAAGTTCTAAGTGATTATATTTAAGATCACTAAATAATTTAACCATTTGTTTTAAAGTTTTAAGCGTAGGGACTTTAGAACGACTGATATCTATCATTACTCCCCTAATGGCAAGGTCAGGTTTATCTTCAATGTGACAACCCATTACCGTTGTTTTATTCACACATTGTTTTAGGGTTTTAATTCCGTAAAAAATTCCTCGATCGCTTGAAGCTTTAATTGTAATCTTATCTTTCTTTACATCTAAAATGTATTCTTCTTCTTTCAGTTTTTGTTTGATAAATTCAATTTGTGCATCATCTGAACCAATTTCTAAGTTTTTGATTTTTAATTCGTTTTTAAGTGTTGTAACAAGGGTATCAGAAAACTCCCCATTATTACATACTAATGCCGTATTCAATGAAAAATGCTCGTTATTTTCTGTGCATTTTTTTGGTGTAGGGACTAGTTGCATTTTTTCATCTCCTTTTATGAGGGTAACACTTCCCCAATATAATCGTACTTATTATACCAAAGAAAACGTTTTTATTCAAGTGATAAACTTGTTTATTTATCATATTTGCAAAAATTGTCAAAAAAAGTTGGAAAAAAGAACCTTAAGTACCCTTAAGATTCTGATTTTTTTTATTTCCAAAGCTCTTTAATTTCGTCTAAAGCTTGGTCTTTTACCATATTTTGTCCTTTAACAATATCTCGGTAGGTAAAGAATATTGTACCTTTAATGTTATCGAAATTACGGTTAAACATTAGTTCATTGACAATTTCTTTAGGATTTTGCCATACTTCATTTGAACCCATTTGATAAAGTCCCATTCCAATGTAAAGGGTTGTACCAGTTTCTTTGGCAAGATTACTCCACCATTTAGTTAAGTCATGATATGTCACATCTTTTCTTTCAAATGGGAAATATACTTGTGGAACAACATAGTCAATCCATTTTTCTTTCATCCATTTATAAACATCAGAATATAATTCACTATAACATTGTAAAGCTCCTGGAGAATTATATGAACCTTTATCCCAGCCACCTTCTACAATTGATGAATGGGTACGATATATGGCAAATGGACTAATTCCAAATAGTACTTGCTTGCCTGTTTTGTTAAACGATTTTTTCAATTCATCGTGGATTCTTTTTATCATTTTATCAACATTTGCTCTTCTAAAATCATCAAGACTTTGATTATCACTTTCCCGATATTTTAAATAATCTTCATGCTCTAATTCTTCTGGTATTTTAGCATATGGATAGAAGTAATCATCAATATGAACGCCTTCAACATCATAGTTATTTACTACTTCCATAATTGTTTTTGCGACAAAATCTATAACTTCAGGATGTGATGGGGAAAGAAGAATTTTATTAGTACCATCAAGAATTGTATGTTCGGGATGACGTCTTGCAAAATTAAGTTCATCAAGAGTATTTAAATACTCTTCTTTTGTCATGTTTAGTTGTTCAAGTGGGGTACTTGAAACGCGGTAAGGGTTCATCCAAGCATGAACTTTAATTCCATATTTTTTAGCTTCAGCTATTACAAATGCAAGAACATCAAACCCTGGATTTTGGCCTTCAACTCCAGTGATGTAACGAGACCAAGGATTTAATTTAGATTCATAATAAGCATCATTATTGGGTCTAACTTGAAAAATTATCGTGTTTAGTTTAAAGTCTGCAATGTTTTTAATCATTTGTTTTAAGTATAATTGATATTCTTCCATAGGAAGTCCTTTTGGAGTGTCAATGTTTACAACATTTGAAACCCAAATACCTCTAACTTCATTTTCTTTAAATGTATACGAACTAGGTATTTCAATTGGTTCTTTTGTATCCCAGTAACGCACTACATCATCGCTTTGATATTTTCTTAATTCCATTATTTGTTACCTTTCTTTCTAAGAATTATTGTTGTAGCCACAAGAATTGTGCTTAGTGCTATTAAATGTTGAATAGTCGTTACCGCTAGACAACGACATGATGATTTTTCTTCTTTAGCAATGCTAAATGTTGAAGAATCTATCTCTACTTTATTAATACCATCATTAAGTTTAAGTTTAAACTTTCCTTTTTCGGTTTCCATTTGACCTGTAAATTTAATATTAATTGTGGCTTTACCATCTTTAATTGTTACTTTACCTTTTTCAATTTGGTAGTTGTAACTTTCACCATCATCAGAAAATAATAATTCATAATCAATTGTTTCATTATCATCTTCTACTTCAATAGTTAACTCTGCTTCTTTGTCTTTATAAAACTTTGGTAAATTAAATTGAGCAGTTGGGGCATCATTTGTTACTTTAATATTTTTTTCAATGGTAATGGTATTTAATTCATCACTTATAAGGATTGTGAATTTACCATTTTCAGTAACTCGGTTAGGGAGTTGATATTCAATTTTTAAATCTTCATTAACTTTCGCGGTTTCTGTAATTTGCTTGCTAGCTGTACCATCACTATATTGAACTTTAACCGTAAAGGTTGTACTATCAACATCTTGAATATTGATATTTAAAATGGCTGTTTCTTGGGTTTTATAACTTTCTTTATTAGTTGTTACATTGGCATTTGGTGCTTTATTGTTTGTATCAACAATTGTATATTTTTCATAAATACTATTATCTTGATCATATGTTACAATAACATATTTAGTTCCTTCTTCTTTAGTTACTTCAAATGGTTTATTGTTATTTAGTTTTACATCAACACGATGACTTACATCAAAATTAATTTCTTCATTTTCACTAAATTTGTAAAGTCCATAACCTTTAGCCCCCGCAACTTTAGTGAAGCTAACCATAATTTTATCACCTGATAATTCCATTGCTTCAACTTTTGATTCTTCTGTAACTTTTTTATCATAGGTATAAGATTCATAAAGTGGGGTTAAGACTGGATATTTCCAAGCATTAGTAATAATTGGATTCATCGCTGAGGTACCTATTTTTGATACTAAACTTGAGTAACTAAAAATAAAGTATCCATCAACATCATAGTTGTTCGTTTTATTATAAAGAATTTGGAAGTATATTTCTGATACTCCAGAATCACCCCAAGATGAGGAAACTTGATAAAGGGCTGTACCAATATAAAGTTTGGTTTTACATCCTTCTAAAGCTTCATACCACCATTTAGTTATTTCACCATAACTTTTTGATAAATTAGAGTAATTTTGAGGAGTAATATAATCAATCCATTCTTCTTTTGCCCATTTATAAGTATCAGCATATAAGTCAGAATAAGAGTAATAATTGTGACAAGTATCATTCATTCCGCCTTCAGCACCACGTTCAGGTTCACTTGAGCATGCTTCAACTGATGGGGCCCAACGTGCAGCCGGACTTATTCCAAAAGCACATTTAACTTCTTTGGTGCTGTTTTTAGTTCTAATAATATCACTTAAACCTTTAATTAATTTATTTACGTTTTCGCGACGCCAATCGTAAATTGACATTGGTGTAGTTTCGGTTGTTGCTAAATATTGTTTATAATCACTCATATCAACGGATGGTTCACATGAGAAAGTGTAAGATTTATAATTAGCATTTGTACCTTTATATCCTGTTGTTGATGGATAAAAATAGTCATCAAAGTGAATTCCATCAATATCATAATTATCAATAATCTCAGTAACGGTATTTTCAATATGTTTTTGAACCTTTAGCGATGCCGGGTTTAAAATGAATTTACCTTCAGTGCCATATAAAACATTTTGATATAATGTTTCCCCAGTTGCAAGAACTGGATTATCAATGTCTGGATTTTGTTCACGTAAAGCTTCAAAATAGCTTTCTTTATATTCATTATATTCTTTTTCATCATAATCTATTATTTTGCTAAAACCGGTAACACTATCTTTTGAGGTTATACTTTTGGCAAGGGTTGATGTACTTGCACGATAAGGGTTTAACCAAGCATGATACTCTAATCCTCTTTCATGAGTTACTTCAATCATCCATTCAAGAGGGTCCCAACCAGGGTCGGTTCCATCAGGTGATAAAAATGTGCTCCAAGGATTATACTTTGAAGGATAAAAAGCATCATTAGCCGGACGCACTTGGAAAACAATGGTATTTAAATTATTAGCTTCCGCATTATCTAAAATGGCAAGGTAATTGTTTTTCCAACGAGTTATTGCGGCTTGGCCTTTACCAACTTGAGGGTCAATATTTAAGTTACCAACGGTTGCAACCCAAATTGCTCTCATGTCATTTTCTTTTTGTTGGTATGGCTTTAATGATGATGGGCCCATCCAACTAGCTTTAGGCATTGATACTGAACTAAAAATAGTTAGTGAAAGTAATGCCATAAATAGAGTACAAATAGAAATTTTTTTAATCATTTTTTTCATTAATTTTCATTCCTTTCCGATAAGTTATAAAATTTTTATATGCTATTTTTTCTATTTCATCGTTTGTTAAATTTCTCATTTTTAATTCTTTAATTAAATTAGGTGTATCACCATGACCTCTTAAATCATCTAAGTTAGCACTATTTCCTTCATATCCTTTAAGAAAATCCATAATATCGAGTCCAAGCATTACGTGGTCAATTCCTATTTTATCACCTAGATAAATTATTTGATTGGCTAACCCTTTAACATTTTGTAATGTTGGGTCTTTTGATACAAAATTTCTAGCACTTACTGCTCCTACATAGCCACCAACTTCTTTTAGCATTTTTAGTTGGTCGTCATTTAAATTACGTCGATGATCACTTAGACTATAGGCATTTGAGTGACTAGCAATTACCGTATCCCCAACGTAATCAAGAGCATCATAAAAACTTTTAACATTTAAGTGGGAAACATCAATCATCATGTGGTGAGTTTTCATATAATCAAGGAATTCTTTTCCCATTTTTGTTAATCCCCTACTTTTTTCCCCCGCAACCCCTGTTGCAAGGTGGTTTTCTTCATTCCATGTAAGCATTGCATGTCTAATTCCTAATTCATACATTTTGTTTAAATCATCTAAAGTATGAACATTTCTTAATCCTTCGAGGCCGTAGACAACATCATATTGATCCTTAAATGGTTCAAATTCTTTTAAGGCAATTTTATATGCTTCATATACATCAAAATCATTTTCACTATAAACTACCCAAATACCACCTTTAATATTGCCCTTAGTCATTGGGGAATGATGATATTTTTCAAATATGTTTTCTTCACCACTAATTTTACGCTCATATAAATTGGAAAATATATCACTATGTGTATCATAAACTTTCATGTTATCACTCCTAACTTAATTTTATTATTTTCATAAATGATTTACTACGTTTAAGTAAAAAACTTAATGGATAGGCAATACCTAGTAACACAATTGCCTCTCCTGCCATTACTTGAATAGTTATTAACCACCACATATTAAAACTTGAAATGATGGCAATTTCTAATCCTATTATTACCATTGATAAAACACTTAATATTAATGATAAAATTAAAGGTCTTAAATAGCAAATCAGTGCTACCGCAACAATACTTTGAATAGTTCCAAATAAAATATCTAAAGGAATAGGACTAAACAAATTAGAAACGGCACATCCTACAATTATTCCTATTCCATATTTTTTATCAAAAAAGCATAGTAACAATAATACTTCGGAAAAGCGAATTTGAATTTCCTCAAATGATAATGGATATATTAAAATGGTTAAGACAATGTATAATGAGGCCACAATTGCTATTTTTGTGATACTGATTATTTGATTTTTTCTTTTGTTATTCATTTTTTATCACCACTTATTGTATTATAATTATATACTATTTTAACTTTTTTGGCAACCTAAAAGAAAAAAAGCTAACAGTAAAATCACTATTAGCTTAATATTTTATTTTCTTTTTCTTACAAGAACTGCTAGTGAGGCTAGGGCAGTGCTTGAGGCAAGTATGTATTTAGTAACTGTATCAGATTTACAACCGCCTTTTTTTTCTGCTTTTTTCGTTGATATATTAATAACATCACTTGTATATGTACTAGTTTGATCTCCAATCATAACATATACAACTACTTGTTTATATGTATCATCATTAATAAACCAACCAACTTCTATTTTTTTATTATTTACAGTTCCACTATCTATGGTTGTAATATCATTACCATTTAAATCAAGTATCTTAATTAAATATGGTACATTCGTAATATCGGTTTTAATATCTACTGTAATGACAAGGCTATTTGGAGCAACAATATTATTACTAGAAAGACTTGTTGTAAAATCTACCTTGACAGTACTTACTACATCAAACGTATTACTCATCATATATGTAGAAACATTACCATCGGTTACTTCTAGTTTAATTTGAACGTTTTTACTTTCAAAATTATAAGTGTTAAAACTAAAGGTAAACTCTGATTTGGTAATTTTTCCACTTGTTAACATTCTTTGATAATCAACTCCATTTTCTAAGTACCAAACTTTATAAGTTAATTCTTTACCAGTGTTATTTGTTACTTTTGATGTTATTGATAATTTAGAACCTTTTAATACTTGTGATGAAATAGTTGACATAGATTCTATTTTTATTGATTCAATTTCTTTTACTGTATTAAAGTCTAATTTAGTAGATTCAGTTGAAACATAACCATTGGTTGAAACTACTTTAACGTAATAATCATAGTTTTCATCATATTCAGGAATTCCAATGTTTGCTTTTCCTTCATTTTCGTATGGATCATATTCAACTACAATTCTTGTGGTTAAATCACTTGAATCAAAAGTTGTTCCCTTAGGTACTTTATATAACCCATATGCTCTAAATTTAGGTTGTTTATCAAAACTTAAAACATAATTACCGGCTAGACGGTCATAGGTTATTGTGTAATTACTAACCTTTAAACCAGCTGAATCATTTTCACCACGATTAATTGGATAAACAGGATTATTAGCCCAATTGTTTCTTAAGTATTTAACACCATTTTCATGTGTTGTACTTGCAAATTGGTATAGAGTTTCATATGAGTAAAAGGCAGAACCGACAATGCAATCATATTTTTTAGTATATTTAATTTGATTAATGATTTCACCATCATCACTAAATTGATCTTTAGCATCACGGTATTTGTAAATACCATGAGCGATGTATAGTTTAATATTTTTTAAACCTTGTTCACTTCTTTTTTTGTTTAAATCACCAACCATTTGGGCCCACCAATCAACAATGTCAGCATAACCTGCAATGTTATCTTTAAATGAGTAATATACTTGAGGAGCTACATAATCTACTAAGCCTTCTTCTACCCATTTCCAAGTATCAGCGAATAAATCTGAATATGATGAGTAAGCACCTGCGGCAGTTAGCGAACCAATTGGTGAACATCTATCAAAGCCTTCGGTACAATACTCACTATTACTACGCCATACGGCAGCTGGTTTAGAACCAAATTCAACATTATCGTTGTTTTTTTCGTTGTATTCATCAACCATTGCTCTTATTTTTCGCATCATTGAATTGATGTTTTCACGTCTAAAATCACCTAAATTATAGCCTTTTTCCATATGTTCATAATCGGCATTATTGTTTTTATATTCTTCATAATTACCTAAATCGTTAAGAATATTAGCACCACTATATGCACTATTATAGCTTTTACCACCAGCAAAGTTCGTGTTTTCTTTGTCACTTGAAACAGAACCATTTAAATAAAAATAATCATCAAAATGCATTCCATCAATATCATAATTTTCAATGATTTCTTTTAATGTTTCGACAATAAAATCTTGAACTGCTACTTCACTTGGATTTAAAATTAATCTTGTATCATGTTCACCCATAACAACATATTCAGGATGTTCTTTAGCGAAATTGCCATCAGCAAGTCTTGATAAGGCTTCTTCTTTAAATTTTACAAGTTCATCATTGGTGTAGTAACTTGCATTTTTACTGCCATCAGGTAAAACTGAGCTAGTTGTAACTCGATATGCGTTCATCCAACATTGGAAATCAAAACCACGTTTATGGGTTTCTTCAATCATCCATTCAAGAGGATCCCATCCTGGATCAATGCCTGCACCTACTAAAAATTCACTCCATGGATTTAGCTTTGATTTATAAAATGCATCATTGGCTGGTCTAATTTGGAAAAATAAAGTATTCATTCCAAATTCTTCCATTCGATCTAAAATTGTTAAAAATTCCTTTTTATAAGCTTCAATATCTGATTTAGTGGTACCTTTTTGTTTTCCAATTGCTATATTATATACAGTTGCAACCCAAACTCCTCGCATTTCTGATTCATCAGCAGCATACTTTTTAGGTAAGGTAACAGCACCACCTTTACCATAATGGTAAATTTTACTTGTTTGACCATTTATGGTTGTATAAAGGTATGTTTCACCTTCTGGTAATTCATCAGCAGCTTTTACGCTAAGCCCTAAGCCTAGCATCATAACAAATAAGCATAAAACAATAAATATTTTTTTCATAATTATAGTTCATCCTTAAAAATCTTTTTTTGCCTATCAAGTACGGTGAAACATTCCGCATATTGTTTTTTCATTAATGCACCACGACATCTTGCAAGTGAAGTGTAATAATCAAAATATTTGAAATCACTGCTATTCATAATGAACCAATGTTTTTGGATTGCTTCTTTCCATAGTTCATATCCTTCTGTAATATCAACATAGATATATGGGGTAAAATTATCTGAATCTTCCCAGTTTTCACAAAAATAAACAGGGGCATAATGTCTTTCACCTTTTTTATTTCCCACAACTCCAGCTCTAAACTGAGCTTCTTGAACAATTAAATGGGTATTATTGTGATCACGGTGCATAGTGCTTTGCCAATGGGTTACAATTACATTTGGTTTGTATTTAACAATTATATCAACTACTTGGTCTACTACTTCATCATTATTAGGTAATTCACCGTCCGCATATTTTAAAACTATCGCTTCACCATTTACCATTTCTGCGAATTCTTTTGCTTCTTTTATTTTTTGAACACGGTATTCACCAGGTGTCATATGAGGAGGATTGCCTCTTTCTCCAGCCGTTAGGGCAAGGGTAATGTTTTTACCACCCCTCACTGCGTTAGTTGCCATAATGCCGCCTGCGGTAAGTTCCATATCACCAATATGTCCACCTATTGCAAGTATTGTTTTCATATTAATCATTCCTTTCTATTTTTCTTGTTTTAATTCATCTAAATGGGCAATTATGAAGTTTGCGAATCTTGCTCTTGCATCCATATGTAAAAGGTTTTTACGGGTTGGATGAACTCGATTAGATAGTAAAACAAACGCTACTTCATTTTTGTGGTCAACCCAAATATTAGTGCCAGTAAAACCAGTATGTAGGATTGTTTCAGCACTTGTTAATTCACCAGCAGATGAAGCTGGTCCATGATTAACCCAGCCTAAACTTCTCTTTTCAGTAACCACGCTTACTCCTGTTTTTTCTTCAACTTGTGGAGTATACAAAATATCAATTGTTGCTTTTGATAAAAATCTTTGTCCTTCAAACATACCATCATTTAAAATCATTTGAAGAAAGTTACTTACATCTTTAACTGTTGAGAAAAGTCCTGCATGGCCGGCGACTCCACCGAGTGCGTATGATGTTTCATCATGAACAGTTCCTCTAACATAGCCGTGATATACACTATCATCACGATATTCAGTTGGAGCAATTCTAGAAGAATATGGTGGTAAAAATGTAGTATCTACCATTTTTAGTTTATCAAAAATTTCCTCTTTTGCATATTCATTTAATTTACGTTTTGTAAGTGTTTCAATGATTTTGCCAAGAATAATATACCCAATATCAGAGTAGTGAATTTTCGTTCCTGGTTCATATTTTAATTCAATCTGATTAATCTTTTCCCACACTTCATTAGGAGTTTTCGTGGCATTTGCATGAGGCACGCCTTCTGGTAAACCCGAGGTGTGAGTCATTAAATTCCATACAGAAATATTATCAAATTTAAAGTCTGGTAAGTACTTTTTAACGGGAGCATAAAGTCTTAAAATACCTTGTTCAATTAGCTTTAAAGCACAAGTGGTCGTACATATTATTTTAGTTAATGATGCCATATCATAAATCGTATCAATGCTATTTTCCTCTACATTTGGATATAAGCTTTTATTACCGAAACTATTCATAATAATATGGTCTTTAAAGACTATGGCATAATTCGCACCTGGGAAGGCTTTTTCATTTACTGCGTCTTTTACTAAATTATTAAACTCTTCAATTCTTTTCATATTTTCTCCATTTTTATTGATAGTTTTATTATACTATATTTTGCTTTAAATCCCTTGATTTTTACTTTAATTTTATTTATGAATGATTAAATAATAATTTTTCTTTCCTCTTCTTAAAACTGTATAGACATTACCAATGGCTTTTTCTTTAGTCAAAATTGTTTCAAGATCTTTGGCTTGAATACCATTAACAAGAGTTGCCCCATTAGTAATAAAGTCACGAGCTTCACGTTTAGATTTCGCTGCTCCAACATTAACTAAAGCATCAATTAAAGGTAAGTCTTCAGTTACTTCAATACTTGGAACACCATTAAATAAGGTTTCAATTTCTTCTTTGGTAAGTTTGGAAATATCACCGCTAAATAAAGCTTCTGATAGTTTTACAGCTTGATTATATGCTTCTTCTCCATGAACAAGAACGGTCATTTCTCTTGCGAGAGCTTTTTGAGCAGCACGTTTATGTGGTTCTAATTTAAAGCTTTCTTCAAGTTCTTCGATTTGTTCTTTGGTTAAGAAAGTAAATTGTTTTAATTCTCTAATGACATCATTATCGGGGGTATTAATCCAAAATTGATAGAAAGCGTATGGTGATGTTTTTTTAGGATCTAGCCAAATTGCTCCCCCTTCACTCTTACCAAATTTAGTGCCATCACTTTTTGTAAATAAAGGAACAGTAACACCGTATGCTTCAGCATCAGCGCCATGAATTTTACGAATTAATTCAAGACCACTCGTAATATTACCCCATTGGTCTTGTCCACCAATTTGGAGGGCGCATCCTTTTTCAGCAAATAAATGTTCAAAATCTAAAGCTTGAAGAATTTGATATGAAAACTCAGTATATGATATTCCACTTTCTAGTCTTGCTTTAACGGTTTCTTTATTAATCATATAACTTACATTAAAGTATTTTCCATATTTTCTAAGGAATGTTAAAATATCAATATTATGAGTCCAATCATAATTGTTTACCATTTCACATTTAAATAGATTGGATACTTGTTGATATAAACTTTGAGCATTATGGGCAATTACTTCATTTGATAATAATTGTCTTTCACTAGTTGGTTTAGGGTCGCCAATAAAGCCTGTAGCCCCACCAATTAAAAAGACAGGTTTATTGCCAACGCTTTCTAATCTTTTCGCAAATAAAAATACAAGCATGTGACCTACGTGTAAACTATCTCCAGTTGGGTCAGTACCTAAATAGAAAGTAACTTCACCTTTATTAATTTTTTCAATTATAGCTTCATCAGTAACATTGTGGATTAAACCTCTCCACTTTAATTCTTCAAATAAATTCATTTTTTTCTTTCCTCCTAATAAAATAAAAATCCTTAAAAGAGTAATAATACACTAATAGTATTTACTACTTTTTAAGGACGATAATAACATTGTTTTAAACAATTTATTCCCGCGGTACCACCTTAATTCAAGCTAGGCTTGCACTTTAATATGATAGGGTATGTATGTAATTCATAAAATAAACTTGTCTACTCTTTCACCAGCCGAGTAGTTCTCTACGTGCCATTTATTTTACTACTTAGTTGAATTACGCCAAATGATGTTAAAATCAATTAATTGATTAATTGATTTATTTTCTGGCAAACTTTCTTCCATTAATTCTGTTAATAAATCCATTGCGGCCTCACCTAACTCATAAATAGGTGTATTAATACAAGTAAGCGTTGGTCTAGATAATTCCGCATACTTGGTATTTTGGAAACCAATTACTTGCATTTCATTTGGAATATTAATCTTTAAATTTCTTGCTACATTAATTAATGACACAGCCATTGAATCACGAACCACAATTGCAACATCAGGGTGCTCTTTATTTAAAGCTTCTTGATATTCAGGTTGGTTAAGTTCCGTTTTTCCATGAACTCTTAAGACATAAGGTTCAAGACCGGCTTCTTTCATTGCTTCTAAATAACCTTCAATTTTTAAATCATTAACTACATATTTACGTTGACTAGAAACAATCCAAATTTTCTTGTTACCTCTTGAAATCATTTCTTTAGTAATGTCATATGCGGCTTTATGATAATCTATTGATACTGAAGCAAATTCTTTGTCATTACATACAGTATTAGTTAAAACTAAACTAGTATTTTGGTCTTTCATAATTTCTAAGTGTTCATCAGTGATTTCATCATTAATATATAAAACACCATCAACACTTGATGACATAATGTTACTCCAAAGTTCTTTTTCGCGTTCTTTTATTGACTCGTTGTTTTGAGCGGGACGATTAACAAATAATCTTAATAAATATCCACGTCGAGCCGCACAATCTGCAATGCCATCAACCATCCCCGCAATACTACTACGTGTAAGTTCAGGAACCACCACCGCAACAGTTGTTGACTTTGAGCTAGCTAAGCCTTTGGCATTTAAATTAGGTTTATAGCCAAGTTCTCTAATAATTCTATTAATTTTATCACGGGTTGCAGACTTTACTTTTTCAGGATGGTTAAGAACTCTCGATACAGTAGCTAGTGAAACACCAGCCGCTCCAGCAACATCATAGATTTTAATTTGCGAACTATATTTGTAATCTCCTTTCATAAAACACCTCACTATAATAAATTTACCTACATTATAGCATATTATCCCTAAAAAAGCAATGGAAATATATGAAAAAATGAAAATATTTTCATTTTCATTCTTTCTTTAGGATTTTATTAATATATTTATTTACTTCACCAGCCCCTAAAAATATCCAAACTTCCTTGATATTTTCATTTATTTCTTTAATTACATCCTCTTTAAATCTTTCAAATTCATTAAAGATTTTATTAATCTTTGCTTGTTTATACATATCTTTTAATTCACGCTCTGATGCGAAAACTTTTTCAATATATACCTTATCAAATAATCTTAAAACTCTTTTAAATTCTTTTTTAAGTCTTAATGTTCTTGTATATGTGTGTGGTTGAAAAATTACATTTATTTTATAACCAGGATATTTAAGTCTCACACTTTCACATAAGGCCTTTATTTCCGTGGGATGGTGTGCATAATCATCAATAAGAATCGTATTACCATATTTATATTCAGTCATTCTTCTACTTGGTAGTTTAATGTTAAGCAAATTAGGGGTTTTACCAATTATAATGATTACTACATATGCCATCACAAAATCATACGCTAAATGTTCACCTAAGAATGGAACCCTAAAAGCATATCGATTATTCGCATATTTTAGATTTACCATATAGCCAGTTTGATCTACTTTATTTATCCTAAATATAGCATCATTATTTTTGTTTTTACCAACCTTTAAAATGTTTTTACCAACGAGTTTTAAGCAATTTCTGTCATCACCATTAATAAGCACAAAATTACTTTGATTTACAAGTTGTTGAAATGATGATATTACTTCATCTATGTTATTAAAGTAATCTGGATGATCTAGTTCAATGTTATTTACAATAAGAATACTTGGATGATAACTTAAAAAATGATTTTTATATTCACATGCTTCAAGCACTAAATATTCACTATTATTACAGCCGCCGCCACTACCATCACCAATTATATACGAAACATTATCTTTAAGAAGTTGAGCTAAAAATGAGGTTGTAGTAGTTTTTCCATGAGTTCCGCTAACCGCAATAATATCTTTATTTATTTTACTGCCTATAAAGTTATGATAGTAATAATACTCATATCCTAAATCTTTTATCACCCTTACTTCTTCATTTGTTTCATTGTAAGCATTACCAATTATATATATATAATCGGATAAAAGCAAATTCTTTCCGAATGGTTTATATGGTATTTTCTTTTGTTTTAATTTTTCTTCCGTAAAATAATAGTTATCGTTATCACTTCCAATTACCTCATAACCAAAATCCTTTAATAAACACGCTAAGCTACTCATTCCTGTTCCTTTAATACCAACTAAATAATACTTCATAAAAAATCACCACTACATTATATGCAAGTGGTGATGGTAATATTTTTTATTGCTCTAATTAGTTTTTCTATTTTTTTTATTTCTAAGCAAAATTACATAAATAATTAGTAGATTTATCATTATCCATTCTATCAACAATAACTTTCATATAATACTTTCTTTATTTCAACAATGATTGTTTCCATTTAACCATTGGATGATTATTAATTTTTTCATCAAGCATTTTATTTTCAAAAAGACTAGTAGAAATATTAGGGAAACTATTTATAAAGTCAATTTCATTATCAGTAATACTTTCTAAAATTTTGTCTAACAATAGACTAATATCATGTATTGCACTAGAAATATCAAATTTTTCATTAAGTTTTAATGTTGAAGTTAAATATTGAGGAACTCTTTTTCCCACAAAAGAATTCATACGTTTTTTACACTCTTCAAACAATATTTTGATATTAATTTTTTCTTCAGCAGATAATAATAAATAAAAGATTAAACTTTTTTTGAATATAATAAATTCATTACTACTTATTGTTTTATTTTTAATCATATTATATACATCATAAATATCTCTAATAGTTGTTCTATATATTAAGGCATTAGTTTTTGAGGCAAACAAATCAATTTTATTTAATGTTAAAACTTTCTTACTGTTTTTTAAAGGTAGTGTTATATTCCTTTTTTCACAATCAAATAAATGAATTCTATTCATATAATTAATTTCAATTTTTATCATATCTGTAGCATTAAATAGATTTGAATAATTGAGCACAAAAGAATCAAGTGCATGAGTCTTCTTTGTTTTATCATTACGGTATTGCAAATTAGATTCTTGCGTATAATTTAATAGCCTTTTTCAATTAAATTTCTATCAATCATCATTTGTTCTCTATCATTTGACCCAATATAATCCAAGTCAATATCAACACTTAACCTCATATAATTATAGAATGTTAAATTAATAGCGGTTCCACCTTTTAACGCTAGTTTATTATTTAAATAACTATCGGTATTAATAAATTCTAAAACATCAATTAGTCTTAATACTCTTTCTAATGTTTGCTTTTGAACATTTAATTCTTGTGCAGTTATAATAATTTCTTTTTTTGTATATAAAAACATCATTATCCCCCTATATCCTTATAAACAAACAAACGCCATTTTGAATTAAATATTAATGAATCTTTTGCTTGCGAATTATAATAGCCAACTATATTTCCACTTCTTTTTTTACATTCAGAAAAAAAATCATCATTTAAATTCAATACTTCTTTATATTTTTCTAACACAAATCCTACTTTTTTATACAATAATTTGTTATTTAAGCTTTCTAAATATTCCAGTATTTTTATATCGTCAAGTGCATTAATATTATTTAAACATTCCAATAACTCATAATATTCGAAATTTACACTATCTTTGATACAATCAACAATAGCTCTTTCAATACTAGTAATTTTAATTCCAAATAAATTATTCACTTGAATTAAATTGTTGTTTCTATGATATTTATATAAATTATCTTCAAAAATAAAATCGCGTTTATATGTATTAGTTGTAATATCAACAGTATTATAAACTTGATTATTTAATCCATAATATTCAAAAACACTATGGTGAGAAATAAAATCACCTTGATCATAACCACATGCAATTTCATATTTGCTAGCTGCAGGAACATTATTGACTAAATCATTAATTACAAAATAATCTTTTTTTATTTTTGTTATATATCCCTTATCTATATATGATTTTAAAATATAGTTAGCATTATAAATGCTTCCGCAGATGCTTATTACTTCTTTTTTATTAAATAATTTTAAATTTGATAATTCTTTTATATATTTCATAACTATAACCTCAACATTATTATACATCATTTAAACAAATTAATAAAATCAAATGTTTATTTTTTTTGCTTATTATCTAGTTTTTATTATATATTACGATTATTTTTTTAAACTCTTTTATTAAATATTCGTGAAGTGCCTAATTACAAATTCAGCCACATAAAGTGGTATAGAAAAATTTAATTAACTATTTGGTGTATTTAACATAAAAGATATCTTTTTTTACAATAAACTCATCATCAATGAATTGTCCATATATAGTAGTTATTTTTGAAGTATTCATAATTGATTGACCAGTCTTCCAATCATATGATATTACAAATTTAATATATTCTTTTATATCGTAGTCAGTTATATTAAATTCCCATGTTTTTCTATAATCATCTATACTTTCTCTATATTTAGATTTTAAAGAATATTCAAAACTGAAGAATTCACTATTTTGAATTTCAATTTTATCTATAGGAGTATTATCATTATCAACAAAAACACTTATACATATGTTTATAAATCCTTGGTAGTAATCATCAAGAACAGCCACCGCATTACCATCTGGATCATAAATACTATTTCCCATACCTATTGTAACTTTATTATCAACAATTCTATCATTCGCTTTATTATAAAAAATATCCATATGTAGATGTGATGATACGCAATCATTTCCACCGTCAACAACACATCCATTAAAACAAGAAGTAAAGATAATCACACCAAATACTAAAAATATTTTTCGAATTTTGCAAATCATATGATACCTCCTTTTCTCTAATATTATACGCAAAAAACTCCCTTTTAGTTTTCTACCTAAAGAGAGTATATTTCATAATTATTTTCATCCCTTAGGTAATTTAATTGAAAACTATCAAGGGTGTGGTAAATCTACCACACTAGTAGTATATCATAGAATTAATTAAATAGCAATCATTAAGTACTTTTATATATATTAGTTATCCCCTATGCATCTATACTTGTAATATCTATATGGATTATTTTATTTAAAACTATATACATATTCTTTAATATTTTGTATTTTAATTAGATAATTCTTCTTAGTTATATTAATGTTATTTTTAATTAAAAAGTTCAGCATACAATTATCGTCATCTTTCTATTTTTAGTTTTTCCTTAACCTATATATTCATTAATAATTTCTTTAATTCTATCGCTTTGTTTCTCGTAGCTTTTTTCGATTTGATAATCTTCTAATTTAACTAATTGATAATTTTCCATAGCCACCAAATCACCAATGTTAACCCTAGTATTATTTTCGTTACTTAAACATTCATTCGCAAATAATAGGTACACACTTCCCTCTTCTAAGAGATCTACAAAATGGGCATATTCATTTTCATTATTCCAAAAATTAGTACCATAACAATATAAATTCTTTTTTGTTTCACCTACTTCTTTTTTGAAATTCATCAATACCGTAGTACTATAATAAGCAGAAACAATTTCACTATAAATGCCAATTCCTTTGGTATTAGTTGGAACAAAATTATTTATTCTAATGATTGAAACATATGTATATGTGTTATATATTTCTTTTTTGTCATTATACTCTTTAATTTCTAGTATCTCATTACCAAGTTTTCTATCAATTATATTTTTATATCTGTTCACGATTGTTAATGTTTTTTGATTTTGATTAGTAATTTCTTTATTTTCATTATAGTCTTCTAGTAAAATTTTTTGGTTATTATCACTTATAATATAGTCGTTTAAACCAATTCTAGTTGATGTATCATCTTTATTACTATTTACAAAAAATAAATAATATTGTTCTATTTCAATTACTTCTGAATTATTCTTTAATAATTCTATTTTTTTTGAATTTTTATATCCACCAAAAAAACATACTAAATGGTTATTTACATTTTTTTCTCCTTTTAAAATATAAATTTGCTCAACTTTAAAAAAAGTATATGGTATCTCCATTCCTGTTCCATCATATTGTTTTGTTTGAACTTTTTCTTGAACTTTACCTATAAAAACATGTTCAAAGTTATCAACAAATTCTTTATCATGGTTATAAATTTTAACATTGCTTTGTTCCAAATATTTAATTTTAGGTCCGCTAAATGTATAAACTATACCCAACACTACCGCAACACACAATATTGATATAATTATAGATCCTACAAATCTAAATTGAATTCTTCTTGTTGACGTTTCATTATTTGTATATTGTTGCATTTCTATTTTATTTTTAATAATATTATAGTTAGGTTCAAAAGGAATGTCTTTTTCAAAAAATTTAAAATTTTTATTTTTTTTCATTTTTCTTCGCTCCTTTTAAATATTTTTTAATTGCCCTATGGTAAGTAGAAATAACTGTATTTATTGATTTTTCATATTTATTTGCTAAATCTTTAAATGAACAGTCATAAACAGCGCGTTGAATAACAATATCAATTTCATAATCATTTAAATAATTTTTCATATTTGAAATGATTGCAAAATAATTCTCATTACTATTTTCTTTTTCTTCTTGCTCATGTACTATATCTTCGTCTATAATAATTTTATTATATCGTGATTTAATAAAATTAATTGCTTTATTTTTAGCAGAAACGACTAAATAGTATTTAATATTTTTTATTTCAGTTTTTAATAAATTATTAAAAAAATTTAAAAATACATCTTGGGTCAAATCCTCAACATCCATATTATTTTCAACATATTGCATAATTATGAAATAAACCAACTTACCATATTCATGATATATTTCTTCAAAAACCAGATGAATTTTTGAATGATCTTTGGTTTTTAAAGCATGCTTCAATTTTTGCTCAAGAGTCATTTCATCCTCCTCCTTGCATTAAAAGATATCTTTCACTTAATAAGACAATAAATTATTGAATTTTATTGCATTATATATTTATTTTTTAATATTTTATCATTTTATTTTTAAAAAGACAAAAAATAAGAGTTTTACACTTAAAATTTAAAAAACTGCACATATATGTAGTTTATAATCAAACGATGATGTGTAGAATTATATTTTATTTATACATATCATAGTTAAACTATTATTTTTGAAAATTTATTTTTTTTCTAAATGTTTATTATCATTGATCGTCATTATAATTTTTTCTGTATCGTTTTCTCTTTCTATTATCACATATACTTTTATATTTCATTCACAAAGTTAAAACTTGTTTTATTAAACATCTAATACAAGTTTAATAATAAGTTGTTTAATATTTTTTTGAATTAATCTTTAAACGTTAGTCCTCTCAACCTGTTTATGGTAAACAATAAATCATATATTCTTATTTCTTCAAACCATATACTAGTAATTTGAGTTGCTTCTATGATAGTCTCATTTAGGGCAACATACCGTATTTTATCATAATATTTTGGGATCATTTGATATATATTTTTATCATAACATTCATTTTTTTGTAATATCTTTTTTAAAATATATGCAAGATAATTTATTTGATTATCGGAAATTAATGTTACAAGATTCGTTATATCGGCTTTATACTCACCTATGATAACTGTTTTGTTATTTTCATTCTTATTTACTTCAAAATAAAGAATTGGTGAATTAGTATTTTTAATCATTTTTCTACTATGTTTAATTTTTAATGTTTGTTCTTTTCCGGTATTATTTTTGAAAATTAATTCATCACATTGTTTAGTAATATTTTTAATTTTAAATTTATCCATTAAATAAACGTTATTAGAATATTTAATATATTCACTTGACCCACCAATAACCAAAATTATAGATATTCCTAGTTTTTGATAGATATCAACTATTCGGTCTGTAAACGGAATAATTGGTTCATTCTTAATTATCTTTCTCATATTGTCATCTCTAATCATAAAGTTAGTAGCACTATCATCTTCATCAATTAAAAGAACTTTACAATTTGCGTTTATTGCTTCAATAATATTTGTTGCTTGAGAAACACTACCGCTAGCACTATCTGTTGAGAAATGTTTAGCATTTCTACTTGTTCCTATATATTTGAAAAATACTTCAAGGTTTACGTTTGATATATATCTTGAATTTTCAGCAGAAACTCTTGTGGTTTTTGTATCAGTTATACAAAACTCTCTACCATCACCAATTTCGTGATCATACACTCCATTTTGAATAGTTTCCAAAATGGTTGTTTTACCGGAATATCCACCACCTGTTATAATATTAATTCCTTTTTTAATTGCCATTCCTTTGATAGTTGTACCATCACTAAATGTAATCTTAACTTTATCTTCTTTTGGTGCCTTAAATGGAATAGCAGTTAAGTTAGGGTTTATGGTACCTTTTTTTCTAGGGAGAATACTACCATCACCGATAAAGGAAATATATCCAAATTTATCTAGATAGTTTCTTATTTGTTGTTCTTTATTATATATATCTAGGGCTTTCTTTATGTCATATTTTTTATCAAAAATAATACATTCATCATTAACTACAGTAAGCAAATCTTTTATAAAATTAAAGGCACTTTTAGATATAATCGCATGATTATTAATTAAAGGAAATCTAAAATATATGTTTAGAACAAACATCCTTTTTGTATTATTATACGATATGCCATTTCTTTTGATTATAACTTCGCTAGGTACTTGTGCTTCAACATATGGTCTTTCTCTATCACTTTTACTTTTATTCATATGTTCATGGTTATAATCATTTATGAGTCTACCTAAATATTTAAGTAGATAATGTTGTAATGGTAATATTGTTTCTTGATTACAATTATCATATATTAATTCTTGAGGAATGCCAATATGAAAATACATAATTTCTGGATATTTATAATTTGATCCTGAAAAACAGAATTGAAGATTTTTATAAACAAATAATCTTCTTCTATTTTCTTCTTTTTCTTTTGTTAGTCGGTCTTCATAAAGATCAGTTAATCTTACCTTGTTTTGAGCATTTATACTCATTAATAGTTTTCTAAATAATTCCATTTTTGTCTCCTTTTTATTTATTTTTTGGTATAAGAAAAAAACTCCTAATATAGGAGTTTTAGAACTAATATATTATAGAAAACTAAAAATTACAAAGTAACTTTTTAGGTGAAATTAATGAACAATAGTTTCTATGAAATACACTAGATAAAACTCCTTTATTCATAAAAATCACCTTCTTTCTTTATTTACTACATCAACATAATATCATTTTTTATTTTTATTGTCAATAAATATGATGTTTAGTTTTCTTGATAAAATTTAATGTTTTTATAATTTTGATTTTTTAAGTCTTCTTCTTTTATTAAAAACTTTATTTTTCCATGTGGAGAGTTAAAGTTTGGAAAACCCTCTGGCACTTTTTCTATATCAATAGTTAGTAGTGATATATATTCTCCTTCACTTGTTAATAAGGCATTGCAAGTTTCTTCGCTTGTAAATTCCATAAATTTTGAAGTTGAATCTTCCATATTAAAATCTTCATTAATATTCTCATATTCTTCTTCTATTTCATCATTTGTGTAAAAGACTTTTGGTGTAACTGGGTTTGTATCTATTTCAAGAAATATATATATATAACCATCTTTGGGAAGTAAAGTCTGATAAATACTAATTTCTTTTAGATTTAACTGTAATAAGAAAAAATCATCATTTAGGTTATTGCTATCTAAAAAATTTTTAGGAAATACTGGACTTCCAAAAAATTTTGATTTTAGCGTAGTGTCATCATTTTCTTCAATGTTTGTTAGTATTTTAAAATTGATCATATTATCACCTTTCATTTTAAGAAAAAGGTTATATGAAAACACATAACCTATTGTAATACTATTGTAATCATTGGTCTAACCGCATATACTGAATCTGATGTTGACCATCTTTCTACAGTGCCTACAACTTCACTTTCACCAATACCACGAACAATAGATATACTATTTTCTGTAGTAATAAATGGAGAACGTAACATCCAATCAGTATAACCAAAGTAACTAGAATTCATGTTTATCTTCGCACCTAGTGCTCTTGCATATTCGGTTGCTTCGCAGTATTTAGCATGGTCACATTCATCATATGAACTTATAAAGCCATTTTGTACTTTTGTAACTTCTTTATATGACATTAAATAAACATAATCTTTTGTTGTAGTACTTGCAAATGGATTATCAGTACGACTCGCAGTTGAAGCATCAGAGTTATCTACTTCTGTTAATTGAACTTTCGCTTTTTCTAGTTCTGTAAATGCTTCATTATAGAATGTTTCATTTAACCATTTTCTAACAACTGATGTATCATAATTATTAGTTGAGCCAAAGGTTTGAGCAGCTAATGCGTATTCTGATAATAACTGAACTTTACCATTTTCTTCACTGATAACGCGCCACTTAATTGGTAGTACTTTAAAATAGTAGTTTTTCTTACTAACTAAGTTTGAAGAAAGAATTTTGTTTTCTAAAAGGTATTCAACTTTTCCATTAAATTTATAAACATCAGCGATTGTTGGAGTGGCTAATACTTTTACATAATCTTCTCCTTCAAAAGTGCATTTATTATTTTGACAAAGTTGATCCAATTTTTGGATAGTTGCATAATCATATACAACACTTTGTGGATATTTACCAAAATAGATATATTTAATACCATTTTCAACTACTACAGTACCATCAGTTGGAAGCTGCCATTTTGCATATAATTCAACACTTGTAGAAACTATCGTATTTAATACTTTAATTGGTTCATCTGATAAATCTTCTTGCATACACCAGCCTAAGAAAATATAACCGTATTTAGTTGGAGTAGGAAGGATGGTGTTAACATTTAATTCATATGTATCAGGTGCATCACTTTGATTTAATCCACCATTTAAATTATAGTTTATTTTATTAACCCAACGAGCTTTTAAATTTAAAGCGCCTGTCATTCCTGGGGTAATTTTTTCAATAATATTATTTTCTTCATCGACCCATCCACCAAAGGTGAATCCATCTTTTTGAGGAACTGGAAGGTTGGAAGATGTTAAAATTGTATATGTAGTTAATGGATTTTCAGCTTGAATTCCATCATTTAAATCATATGTTATTGTATATACTTCAGCTTCCCATTTCGCGGTTAATTTTAATTCGCCAGTTGTGCCTTGTTTAATCACATCTAATTTATTTTTATAATTTGTATCTTTATACCATCCCGCAAATTTATAACCATTTTTAGTTGGAACAGGAAGTTCTACCGTTTGAGTAACATTATATATTGTCGGAGCTGTAGTTAAATCTAAGTAACCACCATCTAAGTTATATTTGATCTCATATGGTAAATTAATTCGATTGTAAACTGCCACAGCCTTAATTGGTTTATCTTCTTTTACTTCAATAGTTCTAACAACCTTAGAAGTGCCTGTTATTTCATCTTCAATACGCCATCCAACAAATGTGTATGAGTAACCTGGTAATTCTGATTCTTTTCTAGGTACCATTGTTCCCCCACTTTTACCAATTGCTACTTTTTCTGTACCAATAATTGTTTTACCATCTGTATCATAAAAAGTTATAACTGGACGTTTAATGGAAAGTCCAACAATAAATAATGATACACCTAACACAAATAATATTAAACCAACAATGGTTGTGGTAATGATTCTTTTTTTGCTATGTTCCATTTCAATTCCTCCACTCTTACTATGCATATTATACCATTTATAGAAGATTTAATCAAGTAATAAAGTCTAATTTTATTTTGAAAAAGAAAAAACGAAATATTAATATCTCGTTTCTCATTTTTTGAACTAATTACGACGTTCTTTGATTCTTGCAGACTTAGCAGATAATCCACGGATATAGTTAAGTTTAGCACGACGAACTTTACCAAGACGTGTAACTTCAATTTTGGCAACCCTTGTTTGCCACTTGTTTTTAAATTTTTCATCTATTTTTGAAAATATAACATT
>CAVJDT010000007.1:0-45926 GCA_963648435.1 Bacillota bacterium | reverse complement strand
CTTTTTAATAAAACAAAAAAGCAGTCTCTTAGATAATACTAAAAAACTGCGTGTATTGTTACGAATAAGAGTGCGAGTAGTGTTATATTTGATACAGTCAAATTTTATCATTTAAAGGAATATTTTGCAAATTATATACTCTTTTTTTTATAAAATGAAATTTCCTTATTAATAAAAAAATAGGGTTTTTGCTCCCTATTTAATTTCTACTTTTAGTGTTTTTTGACTAGATGTACCATCTGTAAAAATAACAATTGTTTTAATAAATAATTCTTTTACTTCGTATGATTCATCTATTTTTACATAACTTAATGTTGTACCTACTCTTGTTAATGTGCTACCATAACTTGTATATAGGCGGACGTATTCGCTAAGCAACTTATTATCTTTACTTTTAACATTATTTAATTTTCCAAATACTTCAACTGAAAATCTTTCTATTTTTTTATCACCTAAATAAGCTGTATTTAAATATGTTTCAAAATCAAAATTATCCTTTTTAGCATTTTCAGAAGTTGATTTTTCAGTTGCACGGTTAACTTCCATTTCTACATCAATAGCTTCTGAATTGTTTTCAAGTTTGTTATTAACAATTGATGTAGATTTATAATTATCAAAGTTTTCTTTTTGAATGTTTGAAATTTTAATTTCTGATTTTATTTCTTTTTTTACATCTTCATCTTCTAAATTAATTACATAAGTTACCTTTATGTATAATTTAATTGGCTCATTATCCACTATTGTTTCTTCTTCTGTTGTGCTATCTACTGTTATCGATTGTTTAAATATTTTATTTTCAATAATACTTGTTGATCCAGTACTAGAATAAGTGCTTGTTTTAGATATTTTATATGTTCTAGATGTACTAGGTTCATCAAATATCATTTTTCCTTTTCTATTAATTCCAGTTACATAATATTTTATATCTTTTATTTCACAATTTTTTGCGGCTTCTTTTTTTTCAACAAAAGCTCTTATATTATAAGTAGTAGAATCGTAATCTCCCTTATTTTCTGTAGACGTTTTTCTTTCTTCATACATTCTAACTGTCAAATTAACGTATTCGTCATAAGTTTTATCACTGTAACCATTTAATATTTTGGTTGTAGTTGATTTATTTATGATTAAAATTGCTAGCATTAGTGCTAATGCAGTATATAATATTAAAATTAAAATTTTTATTTTGTTACTTAGGGCTGATATTTTTTGCATTTCGTTCACCTCATACCTCGAGTATTCTATCACAAGTTTTTAATTTTTGCAAGTCAAAAGAGTATAAACCTTTTTCTCTGTCCTTATTATATAAAAACAAATTATCCACTTATCCACATGTGGATAACTATTTAATCTTATCCACATTTTATCAACTTTTTTTCCACATAAAATATGTGGAAAACTCAAAAAAACCTTTTTTATCTTATTTTTTGTTTTTTTTGCTTATTTTTGTTATAATGTAATGTGGTGAGGTGATGTCTTATGGAGAATTATAATTCTATTTGGCTAGCAGTGAAAAACAAATTAGCCGAAGTCTTAAAAGATGAAAGCACTTTTCAGAACACATTCGGAGATATTAATGAAGTGTATAAGGTTAATAATGGTTATATTTACTTACCTGTTAACGGACAACTTGATAAATATCGAATAGAGAAATTCCATTTAGAGAAAATGAATACCTTTTTAAATGAACTTGTTCCTGAAAAAATGTCTTTTAAATTAATTACAAAAGATGATATAGGAAAAGAAAAAGAAAATTTACAAAAAAAAGTATTTGTTTCACCTGATTCTGTTGATAAATTTAAAAGTAGAACTTTGAGACCTGAATACACTTTTGAAAATTTTGTCACTGGTGAAGCTAACCGTGAAGCGTTTACTTTTTCTATCAGAGTCGCTGATTCTCCTGCTAATACTGCCAACCCTTTATACATTTTTGGTGATGTCGGCTTAGGTAAAACTCATCTTATGACCGCAATTGGACATTTTATTCTAGATAACGATATAAATGCTAATGTCATCTTTACTACTGCTCAACAATATACTGAAGATTATTTTAAAGCTACTAATAAAAAGAATAGAGATAGTAATAGTCTAGAAGAATTTAATAATTTTTATCGTTCTGCCGATGTTTTATTGGTTGATGATATTCAATTTTTAAAAGATAAAGTAAAAACTCAAGAAGAATTTTTTAAGCTTTTTGAATGTTTACATGAAAAAAACAAACAAATTGTTATTACATCTGATCGACCAGCTCAAGAACTAGAAATTATGGATCGTTTAAAATCAAGGTTTAGTTGGGGAATTCCTGTTGATATTAGAAAACCTAATTTTGACTTAAGAAAATCTATATTGAAGAAAAAATTAGTTTTTCTTGTTAGTGATCCTTCTTATGTTGATGATGATGCTTTAACGTTTATTGCTGAAAATTTTGATGAAAACGTAAGAGAATTAGAGGGTGCTTTAAGGAGATTCGTTTCTTATTGTGTTGCTTTCAACATTCCTTTTTCCTTAGAAAATGCCAAAACTTCACTAACGTCTATCATTTCTAAAGAAAAACAAACAACTTCTACTAGTGATTCAGTGATTATAGAAAAAGTTAAAACAATAGTTTCTAATTATTTTAACGTTAGTGTTCGTGATATCGTTGGCTCTTCTAGAAAACAAGAGATTGCGTATGTTAGAATGGTAACAATTTACTTGTTAAGAACTGTTTTAAACCTTCCTCTTAAAAAAATAGGAGAACTATTAGGTGGTAGAGATCATGCTACTATCGCCCATTCAATCGATAAAATAGCTAATTCTATAGAAATTGATGTTTCTGTAAAACAAGATATTGATATTTTAAGACAAAAAATAGCATCAAATAAGTGAGTTATCCACTTATCCACATAGCTAATAATAATTATAATATACAAAATTAAATAATAAAGGAGAAAAATTATGAAATTTGTAGTAAATAGAGAACTCTTATTAACAACATTGCAAAACGTTTCTCGTGGTTTATCCGATAAAAAGCCAATGCCTGTACTTACAGGAATCAAAATAACTGTTGAAAAACATAGAATTATCTTTGTAACTACTAACAAAGAGATATCAATTCAAGTAATTTTAGAAGAAAATAATGATGTTGTAATCGATGAAACAGGAGCTTGTGTCGTTCCTGGTAAGTATTTTTTAGAAATAGTAAAGAAGTTAGAGGGCAAAGAAGTTGAGTTTACACTCTTTGAATCTACAACAATAAAGATAATTTCAGACCATTCAAACTTCACATTAGTAACTTATGATGGTTCAAATTTCCCTTCAATTGCTTTTGATTCAATTGAAACACCAATCCATTTGGATGCCCAAATGTTAAAAAATGTTATAAAACAAACATCTTTTGCGGCCGCAACATCGGAAGCAAGAATAGTGTTAACGAGTGTAAATTTTAAATTTTATGGCAATAAATTAGAAATAACAGCAACTGATTCATTCAGGTTAGCAAGAAAAAACATAGAATTTGATGATAATTTTGATTCTAAAATAATAAATATTCCTAGTAAATCACTAGAAGAATTGGCAAAAATAATAGAAGATTCACATGAAGATATAGAATTATATGTAGAAAACCAGTCGATATTATTTAAGTATCGTAACGTTTCTTTTACTACAAGATTGGTTGAAGGCGTGTATCCAGACACCTCAAGTTTATTTCCAAAAGGTCAAATGTTAGCGATTAAGTTTAATAAAAGTGAGTTACTTGCAGCAATAGATAGAGCGTCGTTATTTACGAATTCGGACAATTTAAGTATTGTAAAATTGTCTCTAACTGACGATAAAACGGTGGAAGTTTCTTCAAATTCAACAGAAATGGGAAAAGTTGTGGATGCAATTTACCCTCTAGAAGTTTCAGAATCAATGAATTTCCAAATAGCGTTTAGCACAAGAAATTTAAGTGAAGCAATAAAATCGTTTGAAAGTCAAAGTATTTTAATGAAGTTCACTGGAGAGATAAAACCGGCCATAATTGTGGGTGAAAAAGAGGAAGATTTAATTCAATTGTTACTTCCAGTTAGAGTGTTCTAAGAAAGTCTAAAAAATACCTAAAAATAAGATAAAATAAAAAAAAGCCTTGATTAAGGCTTTTTTTATTACTTTGTTACAGTCACAACAACAAATTAAAACATTAAAAAAAAGGTTCTAAAAAAATTACATCAAGAAAACATACATTTGTCAATTATCTACTATAAAATCATTGATTTATAGACTTCTATAAGCTCTTTTCTTATCTGATCA
Organism: Bacillota bacterium; assembly: GCA_963648435.1. GTDB lineage: Bacteria > Bacillota_I > Bacilli_A > ML615J-28 > CAG-313 > UMGS75. The sequence continues at coordinate 41,657 of CAVJDT010000007.1, read as the reverse complement.
CGGTTCTTTTGATGGAATTTATCCTTCATTTGATGATTATCAAACACTGATACGCCTTCAGCTTGCAAATTCTTGATTACAGATTTGTCATTAATTGGAGGAGTAACAACAGCGTTAGGAGTTTGGATTTTAGCTCTTTCTATTAGTTGTTTTAAACATGCTTTAGGAGCAAGCTTAACAGGGTGGTATCCAATAGGTATAATGTACTTAATTTTGTTCAAATTTATGTCAGAATCAACAAAATATTGAATTGTATTCGAATAACCCTCCAAACCAAGAGCATCAAGCCCTACTGCAAGAAGAATAGAATCGCTTAAGTCTAATAATATTTCACTTAAACGACTACTCGAAGGGGGAAAATCGATAAAAATATAGTCAAAATAATTGGTAAAATCTTGAATTAAAGCCCTTAAACGCTTCTCTTCTGTTCGTTTTAGCGTTAAAGTTAGTGAAAGTCTGTCTGTATTTAAGGTTTTCATTAAATACATATTTATTCTTGCTTCAAAAACAATGTCTTGAGGCTTTTTTTCACCGACAAACAAATGTTCAAAGAAATCATCATCATGATCTGTAACGTAGTGCTCGGCACCAAAAATTCTAAAGATACTATTTTGATCATCTGCACTAAGAACAAGAACTGTTTTTCCTAAAGTTGCATAGTAATGAGCTAAGTAACCAACGAAGGTTGTCTTACCTACTCCACCTTTTTTACAAAAACACGAAACAATTGGCATTAGAACCTACCTCCTTCTCTACTTAATTTTTCTTTACAAGCGTCTTCAACAAATTCAGAAAACATTTTACCATTTTCTGCACAAAAAACTTTAATACTTCTACGTAACATTACATCCATCGTGGCAGTGTACTTTTCTTTTGGGCCATCCATTTGTTGAATGTATTGTTGTTTTGTTTGTTTTTTTGTTTGACGCACAGTTTGTTGTTGTTGCTGTGGCCGATAATAAGTGTTTTGTTGAACTTCATACACAGGTTGTTGTTGAATTTGCGGTTCAACAGGCGTAGATGTTTCAACTTCTTCAACTACCGGTTCCTCTTCGGTAGAAAGTGGTCTATCAAACGGATTTACTCTCTTTTTTATTTGTTCACTCATAATAACCTCCTATTTATAGTACCATTATAGCACTTATTGAAGGTGCAGTCAAATGAATTGCAATATTTACTTACATACATACAACCATAAAAATACATTTTAGTGATCTAATATCATATAACCGTAAAAACTCAAAAAATTAATTCAAGGTTGAAAAATGAAATAAAAATCAATTTAGAAACACAAAAATAAAGCCAAAAAAGCCACCAAAAATAAATTTTGCTTAAAAAACCGAAAAATTACCAACACCCCGGGGGGTAAAATCAAAAAAATGCACATTTTTTAAAAAGCAGAAAAGTTATCAAAAGTTATACACACTTACATAAAAACTTAAAACCATTTTTACATCTTAAGTTTTTGTTCTGTATCAACAACGCAGTCTCATCGCCTTCTCAAAAGGTTTTTAATTCAAATAAATCAGCACATATATTTTTGATACAAAAGTTAATTGTTAAAAAATGGTTTTAAAATTCAAAAACAAATAAACATAAAAGTTAAAAAATAAAACAAAAAGCATTTATCTAAAAAGATATTTTGATTAAAATAAAAATATAACAAAACAAAAGTAATTAACATTGTTTGATTACAAAAGCATTTAGAATATTACTTTCTTTGATTTTAAAACTGTTTAACTAAAAAAAGTTGCTGCAAAAAGTTTTAAATACAAACAAAAAAGTTTTAAAATATAATTTTAAGCGTAAAATATGTTGAAAATAAAATAGTGGGTTAACCCAAAATGTTGCAATAATTCAATAAATAAGCTTTTAAATACATAAATAAATACATAAATAAATATTTGAATAATAGAATACGTAAATAAAACTTTATAAAAATAAATAAATATTTATGTAACGCAAATACATATAAAAATAAAATAGTAAATACGTAAAACAATATAAAAAGATAACAATATAACAATAATTATAGTTATACATATGACAATAAAAAAATATTTATTTTTGTAAGGTTGTTAATATATTTAGCATTGTTTGAAAATAAAAGTATTAAAAAAACGGCCAAAACTGCTATAAAAAAGTCGAATTCAACGTCCCTAGAAACCTATAAAAATGCAACAAAAAAGACAAATTATATATTATATATATAAATAAGGAATATACTTATTTATGTATAAAAAAAGACGTAAAAATGTTAAAAAAAGCAAAACGTCCATATTTTGTTCGGAAATTTTCGTTTAACAATAAAAAATAAAAAATCTGCTTATTTGATGCTTTTTTGAATAAAAACAAAGAGTTTTTTAATAGTGAATTTTGATAGGCTTTTTGCTTGTAAAAAAAGGCGTTTTGTGGTATAATTATAATGTATTTAGATAGGGGGAGATAAAGTGCAAAATAAAGTGCATATTACAACCGATTTTATTACCCTAGGTCAATTAATAAAGTATGTAGGGATTGTTCAAAATGGCGGACAAGTTAAAGGTTTTTTACTTGAAAATAAGCCAAAAATCAACGGAGAAATAGACCAAAGACGCGGAAAAAAGCTTTTTGAAGGAGATAAAGTCGAAATAAACGGTAAAGAATACGTAATTTTTAAAGAAAAAGAGTAGTTTTACCTTGTTGTATCTATGAATTTAATCAAAAAACATAAGAAATAAGGAGGTTGAAAATATGGCCGATTTTAATGAAAAAAACAACTATGATTCGAGCAGTATACAGGTCCTTGAAGGGATGGAAGCGGTTAGAAAAAGACCGGGCATGTACATAGGATCTACAGGGCCCAAAGGGCTACACCATTTGGTTTGGGAAATTGTGGATAATTCTGTGGATGAAGCTCTTGCTGGATATTGTAATGAAATTGATGTTGAAATACTACCAGATAATGTGATAAAAGTAGAAGATAATGGTCGTGGTATGCCTACTGATATCCACCCTAAAACTAAGGTTTCAGCAACCGAAACTATATTTACGGTTTTGCATGCAGGTGGTAAGTTTGATGGAAAATCATATAAAGTCTCTGGTGGTTTGCATGGCGTTGGCGCATCTGTTGTTAATGCTTTGAGCGAATGGTTGGAAGTCTATGTAAAACGTGGTGGTAAAAGATATTATCAAAAATATCAAAGAGGCGTTCCTGAAACACCTTTACAAGTTATTGGTGACGCGGACTCAACAGGAACGACAGTTATATTCAAAGCAGATAGTGAAATCTTTAGAGAGACACAAGTCTATGATTATGAGGTGCTAAGACAAAGACTTCAAGAATTGGCGTTTTTAAATAAAGGCATTAAACTAAATATCACTGATTCAAGAAATTCCGAAAACGTCAAGAAGGAGGAATTTGTTTATAACGGCGGTATTGCTGAATATGTTAGATACTTGAATAGAAATAAAAAACCCCTTCATAGTGATGTTATAGTAGTTGATGAAGAAGTTGAAGGAAGTAAAATAGAAATAGCCTTTCAATACACAGAAGACTATAGTTGCATTATTAAGTCTTTTACTAACAACATTATTAATCAAGAAGGCGGAACTCACGAAGAAGGTTTTAGGACAAGCCTTACAAGAATATTAAATAACTATGGTAAATCTTCTAACATATTTAAAAAGGATGAAATTTTTACTGGTGATGATGTAAGAGAAGGTCTTACCGCAATTGTTTCATGTAAGATAAGCGATCCACAATTCGAAGGACAAACTAAGACAAAATTGGGCAATACAGAAGTAAGAAGGATTGTTTCTCAAGCTATGTCAGATAAATTAGAAGCATATTTGCTTGAAAATCCAACAACCGCAAGATTGATAGTAGAAAAAGGTGTTTTAGCACTAAGAGCTAGAATAGCCGCAAAAAAGGCCCGCGAAGCAACGAGACGAAAGAGCCCGTTAGATATGTTGGGGTTTGCTTCAAAACTTGCAGATTGCCGCACAAAAGACCCTGCATTAGCAGAAATGTACATCGTCGAAGGTGATTCAGCCGGTGGTTCAGCAAAACAAGGAAGAGATAGTTATTACCAAGCTATCCTCCCTTTACGTGGAAAAGTATTGAATGTTGAGAAGGCTTCTGCTCATAAAATTTTAAGTAATAAAGAAATTATTTCAATTATCCAAGCCATAGGCACAGGAATAGAAAAAGAATTCAAAATTGAAAATGCTAGATACCATAAAGTTGTTATTATGACCGATGCCGATGTCGATGGTGCTCATATCAGAATTCTACTTTTGACTTTCTTCTATAGATTTATGAGACCATTAATAGAAAATGGTTATGTTTATATTGCCCAACCACCACTATATAAAATTCAAAAGTCTAAAAAAGTAAATTATGCATATAGTGATGAAGAAAAAGACACCATCATTAATGAAATGTCAAACATTCCTGGAAAAGTCGACATTCAACGTTACAAAGGGCTTGGTGAAATGAATGCAGAACAACTATGGGAAACAACAATGGATCCAAAATATCGAACTTTATTACAAGTAACAATGGAAGATAGTGAAAAAGCAGCCAAAATTTTTTCTGATTTAATGGGTGAAGATGTAGAACCTAGAAGAGAATTTATAGAAGCTAATGCTGTCTTTGTACAAAACCTTGATGTTTAGGAGGTGAACAATGTCTATATTTGATGAAAAAGATGATGATTTTCTAGAAGAAAGTGAAAATGAAGAAGAAAATCAAGAAGATGAAGAAAAAGATGATGATGAAATAACCGCAGACGATCATATTGATGAATTATTGATGGAAGAAAAAGTGGACAATGTCCTTCCTGTAAAGATTGAAGGAGAAGTTCAAAATTCGTTTTTAAGTTATGCGATGAGCGTTATTGTATCAAGAGCTTTACCAGATGTAAGAGATGGATTGAAACCAGTTCAACGAAGAATCCTTTATGCAATGAGTACATTAGGGCTATTTAGTGATAAACAACACAAGAAAAGTGCACGTATTGTTGGTGACGTAATAGGTAAATACCATCCTCATGGAGATACTGCAGTATATGAAGCGATGGTAAGAATGGCTCAAGACTTTAGTTATCGTTATCCTTTGGTTGATGGACATGGTAATTTTGGGTCTGTAGATGGTGATGGCGCTGCCGCAATGCGTTATACAGAAGCAAGAATGTCTAAATTAGCTAACGAAATGCTAAGAGATATCAACAAAAACACTGTTGACTTTCAAGATAATTATGATGGAACCGAACAAGAACCAGTAATTCTTCCTTCAAGATATCCAAATTTACTTGTTAATGGAGCAAGTGGTATCGCAGTAGGTATGGCAACGAATATTCCTACTCATAACTTAACTGAAGTTATTGCGGGGACATTAGCTTTAATAGAAAACCCTGATATTACAATTGAACAATTAATGGAATATATTCCAGCCCCTGATTTTCCTACAGGCGGAATCATAATGGGGTTAAATAACGTTAAAAAAGCGTACTTAACTGGTATGGGAGTTGTTACAGTAAGAGCAAAAATAAAGATCGCTACAATGGCTAATGGAAAAAAAGAATTAATAGTTACCGAAATTCCTTATCAAGTTAACAAATCAAAGCTAATTGAGCGAATTGCTGATTTACATAAAGATAAAGTAATTGACGGAATAACTGATTTACGTGATGAATCATCAAGAAAAGGAATGAGAATAGTTATTGAACTTAGAAAAGATGCAAATGTAAATGTAATTCTAAATAACTTATATCGTCATACTGCTATGCAAACATCATATAGTGTTAATATGATAGCACTAGATAAAGGCCAACCTCGTGTGATGAATCTAAAACAAGTTTTGGAGTGCTATGTAGAACATCAAGTAGATGTAATTACAAGAAGAACTGAATATGACTTAGAGAAAGCAAAGAACAGATTGCATATAGTTAAAGGGTTATTAATAGCTCTTGCTAACATTGATGAAGTAGTAGAAACAATTAAAAAGTCAGAAAATACTGAAATAGCAACATCACAATTAATTTCTAAATTCTTATTAACTGAAATTCAAGCAAAAGCAATTTTGGATATGAAACTCCAAAGATTAACAGGACTTGAAATAGAGAAATTAACCAATGAAGCTAAAGATTTAGAGCAATTAGTTGAATATTTAGAAAGTGTATTGAATAGTCATGAAAAGAAAATGTCTATTATAGTATCTGAATTATCTGAAATTCAATCTAAATATGGTGATGAAAGAAAAAGCGAAATAGATTTAAGTGAAGACCTTGAAGTTGAAGATGAAGCATTAATTCCTGAAGAAGATGTTATTATTACAATAACTAACAAAGGTTATATAAAACGTATGAACATTGCCACATACAAAACACAAAAGCGTGGTGGTAAAGGAATTACAGGAACAAAAATGCAAGAAGATGATTTTGTTGAAAAATTGATATACACATCCAGTCATGATAATTTATTATTCTTCAGCAATTTTGGTAAAGTTTATATTCTAAAAGCATATCAAATACCTGTGTCTAGTAGAACCGCCAAAGGTTTACCAATTGTTAATTTATTGAAATTTGATGCCGAAGAAAGTCTTGCGGCTGTAATAAATGTCAAATCTTTAGAAGAAGAAGGTTATGTTGTATTTGCTACTAAGAAAGGCAATATAAAAAAGACCGCCCTAAAACAATATAAAAATATTAGAAGTAGTGGTATTAGAGCGATAATTCTTAGTGATGACGATGAACTTATAGAAGTAGTTAGAACCAACGGTAAACAAGATATAATTTTTGGTGCATCCAATGGTAAAGCAACAAGATTTAATGAAACAGAAGTAAGACCTACCAATAGAGCCGCAAGCGGTGTAAAAGCATTAAAGTTTGATAATGAACATCGCACAGTTGGTTTAGCAATTGTAAATTCAGATGATGATGAAATAATTGTATTAACATCTAAAGGTTATGGCAAGCGAACAAGTGCAAAAGCCTTCTTAGTAAAAGGAAGAAACGGTAAAGGTGTTAAATATATGAATATAACAGACAAGAGTGGGGAGCCTGTATGCCTTGCACCATGTACAGAAAACGATGATTTAATTATTGTTACTGATGGAGGAATGGTAATTAGAACACACATGAAAGATATTTCTGTTATTGGTAGGGATACTCAAGGTGTTAAGATAATTAGATTAAATGAAGGTCAAAACGTTGCTTCTATTGCGGTAGTTCCAAGAAACGATGAGGAAGAAGAAGTTACGCAAGAAGAACTAGAAAAAGCCGCAAATCAAGAAAGGTTATTACATCTTGAAGAATCGTTACTTTCTGATTCTAACGAAAATGAAGAAGAAAATACTGAAGATGCAGAAGAAGAATAAAAAAAAGAGAAAGTGTGTTAATATTAGCACACTTTTTCTAATATATTCTCAAAAAATTTGACTTTTCAAGTTCTCTGTAATATAATAAAATAAACCAAAGAGTTGGAATAGTAACTTTATTGATGTTTTAAGAGACTTAGTGGTTGGTGTGAACTAAGAACAAAAATACTGTGAATCTACCAATGAGGTGATATCGAAAGAATATCCGGAAGCGTACCGTTATCAAGCGTAAAGTGTGAGTATAACTCAAATTAGGGTGGTACCGCGGAATCGTGTGATTTCGTCCCTTTTGTAAAGCCAAATTCTTTACAGAAGGGCTTTTATTATATTTAAAACAAAAAATATTGGAGGATAAACATGTTAGATATTAAATTAATTAGAGACAATGTTGAAGAAGTTATTAGAAGACTTAATACAAGAGGTGGAGATTTCTCATATTTAAGAGATTTAAAAGCCAAAGATGAAAGAAAAAGAGAATTATTGGTTGAAGTTGAAAACTTAAAAAGTGAAAGAAATCAAAAAAGTAAATTAATAGGAGAAATCAAAAGAAATAAAGGAAACGCTGATGAAGTAATGGCTAGTGTTGCTCATATTGGTGATGAAATAAAAGAATTAGAAACAGAATTAACTCAACTAGACACAGATATAAGAAATATGTTGTTAACTACCCCTAATCTTGTTGCACTAGATACAAAAATCGGTAAAGATGAAACTGAAAATCGTGAAATTAGAAAATTCAAAGAACCAACTAAATTTGATTTTGTTCCCAAAGACCATACTGAACTTGCGGAAAACCTTGGTATATTAGACTTTGAAAGAGCCGCAAAAATCACTGGGGCAAGATTTGTTATTTATAAAGGCTTAGGAGCTAGACTTGAAAGAAGTTTAATTGCTTTTATGATGGATTTACATTCCAATAAACACGGTTATACAGAAATTATGCCACCATATATTGTTAATGGTGCTAGTATGCTTGGAACAGGTCAATTTCCTAAATTTAAAGATGATGCATATAAAGTAAGTGCAGGACAAGAAGATGATTTTGATTGGTATTTGAATCCTACAGCTGAAGTTCCAACCATTAATATGTACCGTGATGAAATTTTAGATGGTAGTTTACTTCCTCTAAAGTATTGTTCATATACAACTGCCTTTAGAGCTGAAGCTGGCAGTGCTGGAAGAGACACAAAAGGTATCCTAAGACAACATCAATTTAATAAAGTTGAATTAATTAAATTTACTAAACCAGAAGATTCTTATGATGAGTTAAATAAAATGTTATTAAATTCAGAAGAAGTATTAAAACAATTAGACATACCTTATCATGTTGTTGAGTTATGTACTGGTGATATGGGTTTTGGTATGGCAAAAACATATGATATTGAAGTTTGGTTACCAGGACAAAACAAATATCGTGAAATAGGTTCCATCAGTAATGCTGAAGACTACCAAGCAAGACGTGCAAATATTAGGTTTAAACGAACAAAAGACTCCAAACCAGAATTAGTACATACATTAAATGGTTCAGGATTAGCTGTTGGTAGAACAGTAATTGCAATTTTAGAAAATTATCAACAAGCAGATGGAAGCATCAAGATACCTGATGTATTAGTGCCTTATATGGGAGTAAAAGAAATTAGAAAATAAGAAAAAACTCTAAAGAAGAGCGTAGAAGCTTAACTTTAGAGTCTTTTACTTTGTTAATTTTTCTAAAAGTACTTTTAATTTGTCAAAATCAGGTTCTGTTTGCTTTGGAGAAATTACAACACCATCGTTTTCATAACGTGGAATAACATGAATATGAAAGTGCATAACGGTTTGCCCCGCAAGATTTCCACTATTATTAATAATATTAACAGCTGATACTCCCAATTTTTCTTTTAATAGATTGGCTATATACTTGGTTGCTTTAATTATTTCACAAGCATAATCATCATCAATGTCAAAAATATTATTGAAATGCTTTTTTGGAACAATTAGAGTATGACCTTCAGTACTAGCGTTAATATCTAAAAAACACATTACATAATCATTTTCATAAACTTTAAAACTAGGGATTTCTCCATTAATAATTTTACAAAATACGCACATTTTTATCACCTCAAAACTATTTTATCAAAAAACTAAAAACTTTTGAAAGAATATGATAAAATTATTACAAGAGGTGAAAATAATGAATACAATATATGTTGCTCATCGTGGATGTAAAGTTAATGGAGGCGTTGAAAATACCGAACAAGCTTTTATTGGTGGAATTAAGGCTAAAGCCAAAGCCCTAGAATGCGATGTAAGAGTTACAGGCGATTTAGTTTATATTATTAGTCATGATCCAACCCTAGAAAGATTAACAAAAGAATCAAAAGTACCTTGTGAAATTGATGTTAATAAAGCTAGTTATGACCAAATAAAAGATGTAGAACTAGTTCAATCATATAACAATCACACATATAAGGGTAAGATAATGCTATTTACAAGATATTTAGAATTATGTCGTGATTATCAATTAATACCTATAATTGAGTTAAAATGGACAAATGGCATATACTCAGATAATAATGATGAAAACAATTATAATTATAGTTGTCTAGATAAACTTGTTGCATTAATTAAAGAATACAAACTATTTGATATAGCTTATGTTATGACATCAATGCGTGGATGCCTCTCATATTTAAGACAAAAATATCCTACATTAAAACTACAATGGTTATGTTGGGACAATATCGAACCATGTATTGATTGGTGTATAGATAAAAAGATTAGTTTAGATATTGAATATCATGCATGCACCAAAGAAATAGTAGATAAAATGCATAACAACGGTTTAATTGTTAATATTTGGACAATGAATGATGAAACATTACTAGACAAATATTTAGAAATGAATGTAGATATGATAACAAGTGATTGGATAATTAAAAAATAAATGAAAACCGCTTCATGAAATGATTGTGTAAATGTTAATTTCAAAACTATAACATTTATTCTATTTCATCAAGGGGTTTCTTTTGGTTATTCTTGGTATGGATATTCATAGGTTAATTCTTCATCAAAGGTAACATAAGATAAATAAATCGTTAATAATAGATATCTAATCCCTGTTTGAGGGTCTTTTAAAATGATGTGGTCTTTACCTGCTGCTTCAATGGTTCCTTTAAACACTTTTGAACCCCACTGACTACCTTCAAAACTCATATATACGGTTGCTTGCTTTCCACGATTTAATCTAAGAATGTTTTCTATATAAGATTGTTCATAAAAAGGTGTTTGTGGTTGAAACCCATAGGGATTGTAATAGCCAAAAGGCTGTTGATAATTAATAGTCATAATACTCCTCCTTTATTAAAAATATATGAATACAAAGTAAAAAATATTCTAATAACAATTTTCAGATTCTAAAGGACTATAAAAACAATGGGATTTGTATTTTCCCGTATTCCACTGTCCATACCACTTTGTTTTGCAACCACTATCTTTAGCATTATAAAACCATAAAGCTCGAGACGCAGGAAAAAATTGTTCTCCTTTAATTACTCTTCTTGCTAGTTTTATATCTTTTTGTCTTGCGGCTTGATAAAAATACGAATATAAAGTAGATTCAAACCCTCCAGGATGTTGAAAAATCATTTGTTCTACATTAGTTATATTTCTAAAATCAAGACAGTTAGCTCTAACCCGATTAACTCCAACGTTACCAACCATTAACATGGCCATGTCTCCTTCGCTTTCAGCTTCTGCTCGCATTAATCTTGCTAGTAGTTTTACTTCTTGTTCATTGCATGCTATAATTCCCATACCATCACCTCACTAAAATAATATATGCTAAATTTAAAAATATGCGTATAAAATGCTAAAAATATTAAATTATAGTATAATGGTATAAAAAAAACGAGAAAGGGTGATAACGTATGGGAACATGTGGGGGCAATTGTAATGGTTGTAAAAGTGGATGCATGTATCATTGCCCAATTTGTGGCGCAGGGGCAATCACAGTTTCTAAAGAAACAGTTAGAGAAATGTTAATTGATAATAAAAAACTAGATGTGTCAGGCGACATATATATATGTTTAAACAAAAAATGTAATGTTGCATACTTTAACACCAAAGAGTTAGTTGAGAAAAAAGATATTAAAGTTCCTATTTGGTTTAAAGAATATATATCACCAAATACAATGATATGTTATTGTCATAATATAACTTTACAAGATATTGAAAAAGTGGTTAAAGAACAACATATATATACAAAAGATGAAATATTAAAGTTTTTAAATAAAGATATAAATGAAAAAGACTGTTTGCATAAAAATCCAATCGGCAAAGATTGTAATGAATTATTTAATAATGCAATTGAATATGCCAAAGGAGGTCATTAAAATGAATATATGGCATGATATTAACCCTAAAAGAATAAATGTTGATGATTTTATAGCGGTTATTGAAATTAGTAAAGGCAGTAAGAAAAAGTATGAGTTAGATAAAGAAACTGGATTAATCATACTCGATCGAATACTTTATACTTCTACTCATTACCCAGCTAATTATGGATTTATCCCACTAACATATGCGGATGATGATGACCCTCTTGATGTTTTGGTTTTATGTAGTGAAGATTTAGAACCAATGAGTCTTGTTAGATGTTATCCAGTTGGGGTTGTAAGAATGATTGATAATAAAGCAAATGATGATAAAATAATTGCAATACCATTTAAAGACCCTAATTGGAATACATATCATGAAATAGAGGAGTTACCCCCTCATCTAGCTCAAGAAATAGAACACTTTTTTCAAGTTTATAAGAACCTTGAACATAAAGAAACTACAAATATTCAAGTGTTGAATCGCTTAGAAGCGTTAAAGATTATAAAAAGTAGTATTGAAAAATATCAAGAAAAATATATAAAAAACAAATAATTAGTTACTCAATAACTAGTTATTTTGTAATATTTAAGAAAGAAGGTAAAGCATGTTAACAGATATTGAAATTTCAAAAAATGCCCCAATGCTTAAAATAAATAAAATTGCTGAAAAACTTAATATATCAGAAGAAGACCTAGAATATTATGGTTGGTATAAAGCCAAACTAAATAATACAGTTAGTGAAAAGGTAAAAAACAATAAAGATGGAAATTTAATTCTTGTTACAGCGATAACCCCAACACCACTAGGCGAAGGTAAGTCAACTACTTCCATAGGACTAGTTGATGCTTTAGCCAAATTAAATAAAAAGGTTGTTGGTGCCCTTCGTGAGCCTTCTTTAGGTCCAGTGTTTGGTGTTAAAGGCGGGGCTGCTGGAGGTGGGTATGCTCAAATCAACCCGATGGCAGACTTAAATTTACATTTTACAGGAGATATACACGCAATTACCGCCGCAAATAATTTAATTAGTGCTTGTATTGACAATCATATTTTTCAAGGAAATGAGTTACAAATAGATCCAACTAACATTGTATGGAAAAGATGTTTAGATTTAAATGACCGTGCTTTAAGAGAAGTTGAAGTTGGTCTATCATCTAAAAAAGAAACTCCCCGTAAAGATTCATTTAATATTACAGTTGCAAGTGAAATAATGGCAATCTTATGTCTTGCTAAAAACATCGAAGACTTAAGAAATAGAATTGATAGATTAATAATAGCTTACGACTATAACAAAAAAGTAATAACAGTTAAAGATTTGAAAATTACAGGATCAGTTTTAGCTCTTTTAAAAGATGCAATGAAACCAAACTTAGTCCAAACATTAGAAAATAATCCTATTCTCATTCATGGTGGTCCTTTTGCAAACATCGCTCATGGCTGTAATTCTTTAGTTGCAACATCACTTGCCTTAAAACTTGCTGATTACGTGGTAACTGAAGCAGGATTTGGTGCAGATTTAGGAGCAGAAAAGTTTTTAGATATTAAATGTCGTGAAGGAAATCTAAAAGTTAGTGCTGTTGTCCTTGTCGCAACCATAAAAGTTCTAAAATATCACGGTGGTGTAAAAAAACAAGATATCCAAAAAGAAAACATTGATGCTTTAAAAAAAGGAATAGTGAATTTAGAAAAACATATAGACACTTTAAAAAGATTTAATGTTCCGTATGTTATTGCTTTAAATCGCTATATGAGCGACACAGAAGCCGAAATTTGCACTTTTAAAGAATGGGCGATAAATAATAGACACCCCTATAGTTTAAGCGAAGTCTTTACAAAAGGTGGAAATGGGGGGATTGGACTAGCTAAAGAAGTTTTAAAAATAATTAAAGACCCAGTTACACCAACTTATCAATATGAATTAACTGATTCAATTGAAACAAAAATAGAGAAAATTGCTAAAAATGTTTATGGTGCAACCTCAGTAATATATCCAGATAACATTAAACAACAAATTGAACAACTAAATAATAGTGATTACCGTAGTTATTATATATGTATGGCCAAAACTCCACTATCATTAACGGATAATCCTAAATTAGTGGGTAGACCAATTGATTTTAATATTACAATTAAAGAAATCAGAATTAATGCAGGGTCAAAGTTTTTAGTATGTTTAACAGGAGATATTATGACAATGCCGGGACTTCCTAAAGAGCCTTTAGCCCAAAAAATAGATTTAGATGAAAATGGTGAAATAATTAATATATCATAAGGAGTACATATGATTTTAGATGGTAAAAGTTTAAGTAAAAAACGTAAAGAACTAATAAAAGAAGAAGTAGACCAATTAATAAAAAAACATGGAATAACTCCATGCCTTGCAATTATAAAAGTAGGAAATGACCCTGCTAGTGAAATTTATGTAAGAAATAAAATCAAAGCCGCAACGTTTTGCCAAATAGATACTAAATTAATAGAATTAAGTGAAGAAATATCAATGAATGAATTATTATCAATTATTGATACACTTAATCAAGATATATATGTACATGGTATTTTAGTACAATTACCCCTACCCAAACACCTAGATGAACGAGTAATAATAGATAGAATTAATGCTTTAAAGGATGTTGATGGATTTGGGCTACTCAATAAAGGAAAATTATTTTGTTCAATGGATGGCTTTACTCCGGCTACTCCAACTGGTATTATGACCATATTAGATGAGTATAATATCGAAGTGGAAGGATGTGAAGCAGTAGTAGTAGGACGTAGTAATATCGTTGGTAAACCAATGGCAATGTTACTTCTAAATAAAAATGCAACAGTTACAGTTGCTCATTCTCGTACTAAAAACTTAAAAGAAATAACAAAACGGGCTGATATTTTGGTTGTAGCAATTGGTAAAGCTAAATTTGTTACCGCAGATATGGTAAAACCAGGAGCAGTAGTAATAGATGTAGGAATCAACCGTGTAGATGGTAAATTATATGGTGATGTCGATTTTGAAAGTGTAGAACAAGTTGCAAAGTACATTACTCCGGTTCCTGGTGGAGTTGGCCCCCTTACAATTGTTACACTACTAGAAAACACCATTAAAGCATATAGAAAGATTGTAAAGTAGGTATATATATGATTATAGTAGGACTTGGAAACCCTGGAAAAGAATACGCAAAGACCCCACATAACGTGGGGTTTATGGCAGTAGATGCGATTGCTGAATATTATAATATAAAGTTTGTGTTATCACAAAAACATCAAGCTTTGATTGGCGAAGGAATAATTGAAGATGAAAGATGTTATTTAATTAAACCTTTAACATATATGAATTTATCAGGTAACGCTGTAAGATCGTTTATGGAGTATTATAAATACTCAACTGATGATTTACTAGTTATATTTGATGATTTAGATTTACCGTTAAGTAAAATTAGAATTCGGGAAAGTGGTTCTAGTGGTGGTCATAAAGGCATGAAATCAATTATCGAAAACCTTGGAACAGATAAAATTAAAAGAATACGCATTGGAATTGGCAAACCAACTGATACTGCGGTAATAGATTACGTTCTTCATACATTAACAAAAGATGAACAAAACAAGCTAAATAGCACAATTGAAAAAACCCCATTAATGATAAAAACTGCCATTAAAGAGGGAATTAAAACAATAATGAATGAATATAATGGTAAATAAATATGAATATTTTAGAAATATTACAAAAAGAAAAAAAATATCAAGATATTATTACGGCGATAAAAGAAGCTAAAGAACATCATAATATATATCTTGGAAACTGCTGTATTAACATATCAAAAATGTTAGCAGCTTTAACATTTAACGAAATTAACCAAAATGTAATATATGTATGTAGTGATACTTTTGAAGCATCAAAAGCTTATGAAATGTTTGTGGATTTGTTAGGAACTGACCTAGTCAGCTTTTTTCCTGTCGAAGAATTTATATCAAATGATATTGTAGCATCATCAAGTGAATTTAAACTTGCTAGAATGCTTACAATTTCTAATATAATTAAGAAAAATCCCCAAATAATCATAACAAATACAGATGGAATTTTAAAAAATGTAATGTCAACTCAAATGTTAACAGATGCTATTTTAACCTATAACGTTGGTGAGCAAATAGAAATAAATCAAATTACGGAAGATTTAATAATAAGAGGATATAAAAAAACTGCCCTAACAACAGACCTTGGAACGTTTAGCGTTAGAGGAAGTATTGTGGATATATATCCTATTAACGCGGATGAACCAATAAGAATTAACTTTTTTGATAACGAAATTGAAACAATTAAAAAAATTAATCTAGAAACTCAATTAAGTAGTGAAAAAGTAGATTCAGTAAGTGTGTTCCCTTTATATGATATATATTATAAAAAACAAGACATTCCAGAAATAGAAAAAAGAATCTTAAAACAATATCCTAATGATGAAAAAACTTTAAATATTGTTGATAACCTAAAAGAATATAAAAACTTAGAACAGTTATATTTATATTTACCTCAAATTGATGAAAAGTATCAAAACATATTATCTTTTATTGATCAACCATTATGCTTTTTTGAAAATTATCATGATTTAAAAGCATATGAAAAGAAAAGACAAGATGAAATATATAATTATTTTTTGGAACTTAAATATCCATTAGATAAACAATTTTTTAAATCTCTTGATGAAGTTATAAACCTTTCATATAAAAATATATATACATGTCCTTTTGTATCATCACTTAATGATATATATATTAATAAAATGTTTGATGTAAAAACAGCGAATGTTGCTGAATATAATAATAACCTCAAAATTATGTTCGATGATATAGAGGCAAACCTTGAAAAAACCTATTTAATTACTCACTTAGATGAAACAAAATTAGAATATATAGAAGAACTTCTTGAAACAAAAGAATTACATTACTATATATATGAAGACCACAACGTCATCAAAAAAGGAAAAATCAATGTTGCGATATCAACAAACGCATATGGGTTTATTGATTATGAACTCAATTTTGAAGTGATAACTCCAAATGAGTATGCGCCTAGTAAAATATCTAAAAACACAAAATATCAAAGATACTATAAACAAACAACTAAAATATACAATAAAGATGAATTAACCCCTGGTGATTATGTAGTGCATCAAGATTATGGAATTGGTATATATCTAGGTATTAAAACAATAGAATTACGAGGCTTAAAAAAAGATTATCTTTCTCTCCAATATAAAAACGAAAGTAAAGTAAATATTCCTATTGAAAACATTTATCTATTAGAAAAGTATATTGGTAGTAAAAACCAAACCCCTAAATTAAACGATTTAAATAGTAAAGAATGGACCAAGAAACGTAATAAAATAAGAGAAAAAGTTAATGATGTTGCTCAAAAGTTAATAAAAGTTCAAGCCGAAAGAGAAACGCTTCAAGGCTTCGTTTATAAAAAAGATACATTAGAACAAATGGAATTTGAAAAAGAATTTGGCTTTACAGAAACAAAAGACCAACTTAAAGCCATTGAAGATGTAAAGAAAGATATGGAAGGACCTCGTCCAGTAGACCGTTTAATTTGTGGCGATGTTGGCTTTGGGAAAACTGAAGTGGCTATTCGTGCAACATTTAAAGCTGTAGATAATGGAAAACAGGTTGTATACCTTGCTCCAACAACAGTATTAACACGACAGCACTATTTTACTTTTAAAGATAGGCTTGAAAAACACGGCATTAGAGTTGAATTACTGAATAGATTTGTTGATTTAAAAAAGCAAAAACAAGTTATCGAAGGGCTTAAAAACGGCTATGTTGATGTGGTTATAGGAACACATCGTTTATTTTCAAGTGAAATAGTTTATAAAAATTTAGGTTTACTAATTATTGATGAAGAACAAAGATTTGGGGTTACTCACAAAGAGAAAATAAAACAAATGAAATCAATGGTCGATGTCCTAACTTTAACCGCGACCCCAATTCCTAGGACCTTACAAATGTCACTATCTGGTTTAAAAGATTTGTCATTAATTGAAACTCCCCCTGTCAACCGTCTTCCCGTTCAAACTTTTGTTCTTGAAACTAATGAATCAGTTATTAGAGAAGCTATTAATAGAGAAATTGCAAGACATG
This sequence comes from Bacillota bacterium, assembly GCA_963648435.1. GTDB lineage: Bacteria > Bacillota_I > Bacilli_A > ML615J-28 > CAG-313 > UMGS75. The sequence goes on along the minus strand of CAVJDT010000007.1, from coordinate 23,809 downwards.
GTCAAGTGTTTTATTTGTTAAATAGAATTAATGAATTAGAAGGTATTGTTGCGAAACTTCAAGAATTAGTCCCTAAAGCAAAAATAGGAATGATTCATGGAAGAATGAAGAAAGAAGAAATAGAAGAATATTTAGTAGACTTCTTAGACAAAAAATATGATGTTTTAATATGTACAACAATCATTGAAACAGGTATAGATATTCCTAATGCTAACACCCTAATAGTTGAAAAAGCAGATATTTTAGGCCTCGCTCAACTTTATCAGATAAGAGGAAGAGTGGGAAGAAGCGATCGTATTGCTTATGCATATTTTATGTATGAAAAAGGAAAAGTACTAACGAGTGATGCGGAAAAAAGACTAGAAACAATTAAAGAGTTTACAGCACTTGGTAGTGGATATAAGATTGCTATGCGAGATCTTGCCATAAGAGGTGCAGGTGATATCTTAGGAAATGAACAATCAGGTTATATTGATGCTATAGGCATGGATTTATATATGAAATTATTAAGTGATGCCATCAATGAAGCTAAAGGACTAGTTAAAGAAGAAGGCAACCCACGTAAGTTTAATATTGATATTTCAAGACATATATCTCCTGGATATGTTTCTGATGATGAAATAAGAATAGAAATACACCAGTCAATCAACAAAATTAAATCACGCGAACAAATTAAAGCATTAGTAGAAGAATATACAGATAGATACGGAAAACTAAGTGATGATATTTTACTATATATGGAAGAAAAATACCTAGAATTTTTATTAAAGTCTAGAGGAGTAGAATCATTTAAAGAAGTAAGAGAAAATGTATCATTTACTTTTGATGTAGAAACAAGTAAAAAACTAGTAACAACAAACTTTAATTTTATGTTAAATCACGATTTTGATTGTTTAAAATTTGAATTTGTCAATGATAAGGTTGTAGTAAAATACAAAAATTCACAACTAGATAAAAATTATATATATTTATTTACTAAATTTTTAGAACAAATTAATGTATAAAAACTTTCATATTTGCCATAATAAAAGTAGATATGGAGGAATAAAAAATGAAAGCAACAGGTGTAGTTAGAAGAATAGATGATTTAGGGCGAATCGTATTACCAAAAGAATTAAGACGGACTATGAGAATAAAAGAAGGCGATTCATTGGAAATATATATAGATGGTATGGATCAAATTATGTTGAAAAAATATTCTCCAGTCCAAAGTATGAATGAATTTGTAAAAGAATTCGCTGATAGTGTATATACATCTAATAAATTAGATATTATAATAACAGACAATGAAAGAGTAATTGCTTGTGCCGGCAACTTTAAATACAATTTAGTTGGTAAAAAAATATCAATGAAACTAGAAGAAAAACTAAATAAAAGACAAACTCAAATAGTTGAACTTGGTGAAAATTTTGAAGTCTGTGATAATTTAGAAATTTATAAACCAATGATAATAAGGCCAATTAATGTATATGGAGACATTTTAGGTTGTGTTATTGTTCTTGGTGATAAAGGAATAACATCAATAGAAAAATCAATAGCTGAATTTGCGGGGACATTTATGAGTAAATATTTAGAAAGTTAAGAAAATAGGTTAGTAGTTATCAATTACTAACTTTTTTCTTGTAATTTTAAAAAAAATGTGCTATAATCATAAAGAATTCAAAATATAAATAAAAAATGGAGGAAAAATTATGCCACTAGTAAATATGGTAAATATGTTAAACAAAGCAAGAGAAGGAAAATATGCTGTTGGCCAATTCAATATCAATAATCTTGAATGGACTAAAACAATCTTAGAAACAGCACAAAGCAACAATTCACCAGTTATTTTAGGTGTATCTGAAGGCGCTGGAAAATATATGGGTGGATTTGATGTAGTTGTAGGAATGGTTAAAGGATTAGTAAAAGATTTAGGTATTACTGTTGATGTCGCAATTCACCTAGACCATGGATCGTCATTTGAAAGTTGTAAAAAGGCAATTGATGCTGGTTTTACATCTGTTATGATTGATGGTTCTCATCACCCTATTGATGAAAATATTAAAATGACAAAAGAAGTTGTTGATTACGCTCACGCTAGAGGTGTAAGTGTTGAAGCTGAAGTAGGTACTGTAGGCGGAAATGAAGATGGCGTTATTGGCGGTATTAAATATGCAGATTTAAATGAATGTGTTCGTTTAGTAAAAGAAGCAGATGTAGATGCTTTAGCCCCAGCTTTAGGTTCTGTTCATGGCCCTTATCAAGGTGAACCAGTGCTTGGATTTGTTGAAATGGAAGCAATTGGAAAAGCAACCGATAAACCATTAGTATTACATGGCGGAACAGGAATTCCAGATGATAAAATTAGAAGAGCAATTGCTTGTGGAACATGCAAAATCAACGTTAATACAGAATGCCAACTTGCATTCAATAAACTTCTAAGAGAATTTTTAGCTGATGAAAAGAACGCAAAAGTATATGACCCTCGTAAGATTTTAGGCCCCGCTTCAAAAGGAATTGCGGCTGCAGTTAACGAAAAGATTAATGTTTTTGGTACAGCTAATAAAAATTAATTAAAAGTAAAAAAAATGAATTTGTCGAAAGATAGATTCATTTTTTTCTTGAAATATTTTTAATAAAATGATATACTAATAGAAAAGGATGTAAATATGAAGATAATAGTTAGTTTACTGATAACCAAAAACATAGAAAATGAAGAAGAAATAAGAGAATATACTAAAAATATTAGTTCATATATTAATAGTATAGATAGGTTATATATATATAATGTAACCAAATATGGATTAGATAAATTCTTTGATGAACTTGCGAGATATGAAAATATAGAGTATGTAAATTGTTCAGATTTAGGCGAAGCTTCCAATTATGATCGGATGATGAAACATGCTGAAGAAGTAAAAACAGATTATAATGTTATACTTGAACTTGGGTATTATTATGAGGAAGATGTTTTTGCAACGATAAAAAAATATATAATCGAACATCCAGATCCTGATATTGCTATATATACACCAACCCCTCTATATGGTTGCCAACTACACGAAAGAAAAGCCGAAAAAACAAGATATGTGATGGGAGGATGTAAATTAATAGGTACTTTTGTTAATGTTAATATATATACTATCCTAAAAGGTTTTAAACTTGAATATTATCAATCAACATTTGATTATGAATATTGTATAAGAGCTAGACTTGCAGGATATAAAATATTACTTTTCAATAATGAAGTTTTAAGAAATATTAATTATCGTATTATTGAAAAAAAGATAGGATTTACTACAGTATCGACATATGATAAAGATCCATTAGATATATATTATGAATATCGTAATCGTTTATATTTGTGGGAAGAATATAAAAAGTTAGATCCATATTATGTAAAACTTGATAAAAAACTCGCCAAGGCGGAAAGACACGAAATGAAATGGCGCGATAAAGGATATCGGGATAAACTTGTTATGTTTGAAAAAGCAAAAGACGATTATAAACGTGGGATTGTAGGACAAATACAATATGGGAAAAAAGAAATAAAATACTAGGGAGGAGAAAAAGAATGAAAAAAACTAAGAAAATTTTATTTTTTGTAATGTGCATGTTATGCTTAGTTAGCGTTCTTTCATTTAAAATGATGGCAACAGCGACAACAAGCGATAACGGAAATGGTTCATGGACACCATCAAAGTCCGAAGAAATTAATGTTTATGGAATGCAACACTCAAGTGTATGGGGAAAAGCTAATGGCAATAATCCACAACACATCAATGTTCTAGCAATGAAAACAGATGGATATTCATCTAAGCTAGTTAGTTGGTCTGTAACAAGCGGAGGCAAAAAGTATACAAGACAAACTCTAGATGTTATTGCAAAAGATTATGAAGAAAAACATCCTGGATGGCTTGTTATTGGCGGTATTAATGGTGACCAATATACCACTGGGTTTGGAAGTGACCTTGCTGCCGGTTCATCTCATTTCTATCCACAAACATATTATCCACTAATTATGGATGGAGAATCAAGAATTCCAATTACTGTTCAAAATTCAAGTTTTATGCATGTTGGATTTGCAAATGATGGTTCTGAAAACTCACTTGTCCCCGCAAGCAATGTAAGATGTTTTGTATTATCAATTGTTGACGAATATAAAAATGTAATTGCTAAATTTGATATTGATAAAATTAATGAAGCTCCAGGAACAAACGAAACAACAGCTTGGTCAACATATATGTCAATATCTCAAGCTGACAAATATGTAGAACAAAGCATTACTACAACTAATAATGTATATGTGGTTGAAGAACCTGAACTTGCATATATGAATAACTCAGCTACTTACACTAATGGTGTTAATTCATTATTTGGTAAAGGAACAATATCAAAAGTAACAAACTCAGTTATTTTAAGATCTAATCAATTTGCAATTGAAACAACAAATGCAGAAGTTATTAAAGCCTTAGGCGAAGGAAAAAGAATAATTGTAGATGCTGAATTTGAAAGTGAAGCCCTTAATAAAGTAGATGCTTCTATTGGTTTCCACTCTGTACATCGTATGAATGATGTAGACTATCCTTTAGTACATTCTGCTTATGATGGTCCAAGATATAGTAGAGCAATCATTGGTAAAAAAGCAGATGGTACATATGTGTTATTTACAGCCGATGTTGCTAATGATCCTAATGATGCAACTGTAAGATATGCTGGTTTGAATTTTGATGAATGTAATGCCGCATTAAAACATTACGGAGTTACAGAAGCTTATCAAATGGATGGTGGTGGTTCAGTTACAAGTATTTACCGTAATGAAGATGGTGAATTTGTAATTAGTAACTATGTAAGAGATGGTGTACGTGCTAATATGGTTGGCTTATTATTTGTTGTAAGAGACCCTCAAGTAAGTGTAAAAGAAACAACACATAATAGTATAACCTTAAAACAAGAAGTATTAGCTGGGGGCATTAACTCAACAATCGAAAAACTTATTGTAAAATATAACGATAAAACATATACATTTGATGAAAATGGTGAACTTACAATTTCAGGTCTTGAAGAAAACCAAGAATATGAATTTGAACTTAATTATGAAGTCACAAAGATTCAAGAAGAAGGCTCAACCACAAAAGAATCAAAAACTATGACTTCAAAAGTCAAAGCAACAACCAAACTATTTGATGGCCCAGCTCCAAGCATAAAAGTAGCAAGCATTGGTAAAAACACCTTAAAATTAGAGATGGAACCAAATGAACAAATTAAAAACGTTGTTGTGTCCATAGACGAAAGAGAAATCCCACTAACTGATTCAAGCGTTGAAATAACAAATCTATTGCAAGGAACAGATTATGAAGTAGTATATAAATATGAAGTATGTGATGTTACAACTAAGAAGACTTACAACCGTGAAACCACTCCTATTCATATAACAACACTAAACTATGAAATTCCTCAAATTACACAATTTGCTATTTCTAAAGAAATGGAAAATAAAATTATCTTTAAATATAGTTACGTTGATGATGATGAAGTAGCTGTAAAAGCAGAACTTAAGTATGATGATAAAAAAATAAATTTAACATCAAAAAGTAATGTAATTACTGTAAATGACTTGAATTTAACAAGTAAAGAATATGAATTTATAATAGTAATAACTTATAGTACAGAATCAGGTGAAGCTGTTATAAGCAGTAATCCAATTAAGGCCGGTAAGACTGTAACAGAAATCAAACATAGTATTACTTATAACCTAGATGGTGGAAAACTTGAAAACGAAGTTACTGAATATGTTGAAGGAAAAGGCCTATCAACTCTTCCTACTCCAACTAAAGAAGGATATGAATTTGTTGGCTGGTATTATAATGATACTAAAGTAACAGAGATATCTAAGAATTTAACTGAAGATATCGTCTTAAGTGCTAAATGGAAAGAAATAAAGAAAAAAGGAGGATGTAACTTAACAGCTGTAAGCAGCTATTTAGTAACATTCATCGTAACATTAAGTGGATTAGTAATCGTACTTAGAAAGAAAAAATAATATGGAAAAAGTATGTATGTGGGTAACCATATATATACTTTTCTTTTTTTCTTCTTGCATAAATAAATAATATATGTTAAAATAATGTCAAAAGGAGAATATATTTATATGAAAAAGAACTTGAAAAGAATAATGTTTGTCTTTACATTAAGTTTATGTATTATTAGTTTAATGGGTTTTATAACAAAAACTAATATTAATGCAAGTGAAAATTATTCAGAAACTGTTAGTGAAAACGGAAAAGGTAGTTGGACACCTTCAGAAATTACTTCTCAGTATTTATATGGCATGACATATACTCATATGTTAGGTAATACTAAGGCAGTTACATATAACAATGACCAACAAATTAATGTTTTTAGTATGAAAACTGATGGAGTGTATTCTAAACTTGTTAACTGGGCATGCCAAGATAGTACATATGGTTATAAAAAAGCTACATTAGATGTTGTTGCAAAAAACTATGAAGAAACTCATCCTGGTTGGATTGTTCTTGGGGGTATAAATGCTGACCAATATGCGGTATATGCTCAATACATTAATAATGTTCCAATGTTTCCAGCCCCATTTTACCCATTAATTATGGATGGTGAAAGAAGATTTGCGTATGGTTTAGCAGGCGTTACAGGTAATTATGTTGGCGTAACAAATGACCCTGAAAATCCATTTATATATGAATCAGCTATAAAAGGATACTATTTATATACATTAGATGAAAATAATAAAATAACCGGAGAATATAAAGTTGACAAATTTAATGCTGAACCTGGTACAAATGAAACAACAGTGTGGATGGCAGTTGAAAAAGTAATAAAAGCTGATGCAACTTCTCATATAACATTTGAAGTAACGGGTAATAATGTTTATTATGTAAGTAACGCTGAACTTGCCTATGTAAGTAATGCCCCAGAATATGGAGTTATAGATACATATGCAGGATTTGGACGAGGAACCATTGATGATGTACCAAAAACATGCGTGGTTGATAAAGGCCAATTTGCAATTGAAACTACCAATCAACAAGTTATAAACGCCTTAAGTACTGGTCAAAAAATAATAGTACAAACAGCTTATGAAAATGAAGAAATGAATAATGTGGAACTTTCAATTGGATTCCACTGCACACAAAGAAAAAATGATGTTGATGTTGAAGCGGCTAAAGGTGCTACATATGATACACAAGTATATAGTCGTTCTATTTTTGGAAAAAAAGCTGATGGCACATATGTACTTGTAACCATTGATAAAAAAGAAGGCAAATATCATGGTATGACTCAAGATGAATCTAATGCATTATTAAAATCATTAGGAGTTGTAGAAGCTTATCAACAAGATGGTGGAGGTTCGGTTAGTGCAACACTTAGAAATTCATTTGGCACTTTTGATATTGTTAATACCCCAAAAGATGGCTCTACACGTGCTAATTTTAATGGCTTATTATTTGTAGTAAGAGACCCAGGCTATAAGGTTAATACGGCTAAAAATACTAGAACAACCATTGAAATAATAAAAGAAGAAAATGAAAATAGTAAATTAGTTAAAAATATGGTTATTACAGTTGATGGAAAACAACACTCAATGACTGGTGATAAACTAACAATAGATGGATTAAAAGAAGATACTGAATATAATGTAACGTATACATTTGATATGTATAATGAAAAAACAGGTGAATATGAAAATGTATCATATTCTGTTCCAACTAAAACAAAACCATTTGAAATTCCAGACAGTGGTATTGTATTTACAGAAATTAACAAAACAACTGTAAAAGCAGTAAAAAGAGAAACTGAACAGTCATCATGGATTCAAGATGTAATCATCGAAATAGATGGCAATGAATATCAAATGGGGTCGGCTGATGAATTATTGATTGAAGGGTTAGTTAGTGAAAATCGCTATGAAGCAACCATTAAATATACAGTTGTAGAACCATCAACTGGAAATGTATATTATAATACAGAAACAAGATCGTTTACTACTTTAGCTTATCAACTTCCAACTGTTAAAATAAAAGTTGCAAGTCTTCGTGCAACCTCAATGATTGTACAAGTGATTTACACTGATGATGACGATGTTGTAACAAAAGCAGAATTAATTTGCAATGATAAGTCATATACATTATCCAGCAAAACTAGTAGTCAAATGATATCTGAATTAGATTTTGAAAATAACGTATATACCTTAAAAGTAGTATTAACATATAATGCTGGAAAATTTAAAGATATTATTGAAAGTGAAGAAATAAAAGTAGGAAAAGGAACTGTAACAGAAATCAAACATAGTATTACTTATAACCTAGATGGTGGAAAACTTGAAAACGAAGTTACTGAATATGTTGAAGGAAAAGGCCTATCAACTCTTCCTACTCCAACTAAAGAAGGATATGAATTTGTTGGCTGGTATTATAATGATACTAAAGTAACAGAGATATCTAAGAATTTAACTGAAGATATCGTCTTAAGTGCTAAATGGAAAGAAATAAAGAAAAAAGGAGGATGTAACTTAACAGCTGTAAGCAGCTATTTAGTAACATTCATCGTAACATTAAGTGGATTAGTAATCGTACTTAGAAAGAAAAAATAATATGGAAAAAGTATGTATGTGGGTAACCATATATATACTTTTTTTGGATAATTTATGGCAAAAATACAAAAGTATAACCTTCTTTGCTTACTACTACTAAAAATACAAATAGGAAATAATCAAATAGAAAATAGAAATAGTAAGATAGAAAAATTAAAAATTATGAAAATAGTGAGCAAACGATTTGCAAAAAAGGGTCGTTTTGAATATAATATTACAGGCTAAAAACGGACAAAGATATGCAAGGTTGCTGACACGCACGGAAAAGTTGCCGTGGTGCGTATGGTCAGGGAATTTGTATTGAGTCTATAGCTTAGAAAAGCTAGGAGGTAAAAACATGGCAAAAGAAAAAAAATTAAGAATAAGATTATTATCTTATGATCACAGATTACTTGATGAATCTGCAAAAAAGATAGTGGAAACAGCTAAAAGAACTGGTTCAAAAGTTTCAGGCCCTATCCCACTACCTACAGAAAAGGAAGTGTTTACTATTATCCGTTCACCACACAAATATAAAGATAGTCGTGAACAATTTGAACGTCGTACTCATAAACGTTTAATTGATATCGTAAATATTACTCCTAAAACAATGGATGCGTTAGTTCACTTAGAACTTCCATCTGGTGTCGAAATCGTTTTAAAATAGAAAGGAAGGTGCACTCATGGCCAAAGGAATCTTAGGTAAGAAAATCGGAATGACACAAATTTTTTCTGAAACAGGCTCTTTAATCCCTGTTACAGTAATTGAAGTAACTCCGAATGTAGTATTACAAAAAAAGACTGTTGAAACTGATGGATATAACGCAATCCAATTAGGTTACGCTGATAAACCTGAACGTTTAGCTAATAAACCTGAACTTGGACACGTTACAAAAGTTAATACAGCCCCTAAGCGCTTCATTCAAGAAATCGCTGGGGAAGAAATGCTAGCGTTCGAAGTTGGACAAGAGGTTAAAGGAAATATATTCTTTGTTGGAGAATTAGTAGATGTAACAGGAACATCTAAAGGTAAAGGTTACCAAGGTGTTATTAAACGTCATAATTTCCATTTAGGTCCTGCCGCACACGGTTCAGGATATCATCGTGGAATAGGTTCAATGGGATCTATCCAACCAGCACGTATTAAACCAGGTAAAAAGATGGCTGGTCGTATGGGCGGAGAAACAAAAACAATTCAAAATCTTGAATTTGTTAAGTATGATGCTGAAAACAATGTAGTATTAATCAAGGGTAATGTACCTGGCGCTAACAACTCATTCGTAGTTATTAAGAACGCGGTTAAATCAAAAAAGCCAGAATTAAACCCTGAAGCACTAGCATAGAAAGGAGTCAAATATGCCTAAAGTTGTTTTATACAATCAAAAAGGTTCACAAGTTGGTGAATTAGAATTAAGCGAACATGTGTTTGGTGTTGAAGATCATCAACAAGCCATATTCGATACTGTTATAGCTGAACAAGCCGCAAAGCGTCAAGGAACCCAAAAAGCAAAGACTCGTTCTGAAGTTAGTGGTGGTGGAAGAAAACCATGGCGTCAAAAAGGAACAGGTCGTGCTCGTCAAGGTACAATCCGCGCTCCTCAATTTAGAGGCGGTGGTGTTGTATTTGCACCAGTTCCTAGATCATATGATTTAAAAGTTAATAAGAAAGTTGCTCGTCTTGCAATGAGATGTGCATTAAGCTCAAAAGTTCGCGAAAATCAAATCTTTGTTGTTGATTCAATAGAACTTGCTGATTTTAAAACTAAGAATTTAGTTGAAATTATTGATAACTTACAAGTTAAAGGAAGAAAAGTAGCAATCGTATTAGAAGATACAAACGCAAACGTTGAACTTGCTGGTCGTAATGTACCTTATTTACTAGTTCAACGTTACAATCACATTTCAGTTTATGAAATGATGAATGTAAATAGTTTAATCATTACAAAAGCTGCTGTTGAAAAGTTTGAGGAGGTACTTAAATAATGAAATCAATATATGATGTTATTAAAAGACCGATTATTACTGAAAAAACTAATGGTTTAGTAGAAAAATTACAATATACTTTTGAAGTAGATCCAAGCGCTAATAAAACTGAAATTAAAGATGCAGTTGAAAAAATCTTCAAAGTTAATGTAGTAGAAATTAGAACAGTTAATGTTCATAGAAAAGCAAAAAGAATGCAAAGATTCGAAGGTTTCAAACCTGCTTATAAGAAAGCAATCGTTCGCTTAGCACCAGGTCAAACCATCGATAAATTTGAAATTTAATAGGAGGTTATCATGGCAATTAAGAAATACAAAGCAACGACAAATGGTCGTCGTAACATGTCAGTGTTAACATATGAAGAAATAACAACAGATACTCCTGAGAAAAGTTTACTTGCCCCACTAAATAAAAAAGGTGGACGTAATGCCCAAGGCTGCGTAACTGTACGTCATAAAGGCGGCGGTGAAAAACGCAAATATCGTATCATTGATTTCAAAAGAGATAAAGATGGTATTGAAGGTAAAGTTGCAACAATTGAATATGATCCAAATCGTAGTGCTAATATTGCTTTAATCAACTATGTAGATGGTGAAAAAAGATATATTATCGCTCCTGAAGGATTAAAAGTTGGTATGTCAATTTACTCAGGTGAAAACGTAGATATTACTGTTGGTAACTGTTTACCACTTGCTAATATCCCTGTTGGTACAACAATTCATAATATCGAATTACACCAAGGCCATGGTGGTCAATTAGTAAGAGCTGCAGGAAGCAGTGCTCAAATCTTAGGACGTGAAGATCGTTATGTTCTAATTCGTCTTACTAGTGGTGAAGTTCGTAGAGTTCTTGGCGTTTGCCGTGCTACAATTGGTGGCGTTGGTAACCTTGATTATGAACTAGTAAACATAGGTAAAGCTGGACGTACACGTCATATGGGTATTCGCCCTACTGTTCGTGGTTCAGTTATGAACCCTAATGATCACCCTCATGGTGGTGGTGAAGGCCGTCAACCTATCGGTCGTAAGTCTCCTATGACTCCTTGGGGCAAAATTGCTCTTGGTCTTAAGACAAGAAAAACTAAAAATAAAACGAATGATCTTATCGTTCGTCGTAGAAACGGATAAGGAGGAAATGCATATATGGCACGTTCACTTAAAAAAGGACCTTTTATTGATGAACATTTAATGAATAAAGTTGTTAAATTAAATGAATCAAATCAAAAGAAAGTTATACAAACATGGTCAAGAAGATCAACAATTTATCCTGAATTCGTTGGACATACAGTAGCTATTCATAATGGCAAAGAACACATTCCTGTATATGTAACTGAAGATATGGTAGGACATAAATTTGGTGAATTCGCTCCAACAAGAACTTACCGTGGACACGGTAAAGATAAGAAAGCAGCTAAATAAGGAGGTTAATTATGGCAGAAGTTAGAGCAGTTGCAAAATCACTTAGAATTTCTCCACGTAAAACTCGTTTAGTTGTGGATCTAATTCGTGGTAAAAAAGTAGGTTTAGCTGTTTCAATTCTTAAGAATTGTGAATCAACAGTTAAGGAAAATGTCTTAAAAGTATTAAATTCCGCAGTAGCTAATGCAGACCATAATCTAGGTTTAGATGTAGATAAATTATATGTTAAAGAAATTTACGTTAATCCAGGTGCTACACTAAAAAGATTTCGTGCAAGAGCTAAAGGTAGCGGTAATAGAATTTTAAAAAGAACTAGTCACATTACAGTTGTAGTGTCAGACGGTCAAAATTAGGAGGAAACATATGGGTCAAAAGGTTAATCCCGTTGGTATGAGAGTTGGTATTATCCGTGACTGGGATGCAAAATGGTATGCACCTAAAACAAAAGTTGCAGATTTACTACTTGAAGATCTAAAAATACGTGAATACTTAAATAAATTTTATAAAGCTGCATATGTTTCACATATGGAAATCAAACGTACAGGTAAAAGAGTAATCGTTACTATTCATGCGGCAAAACCTGGCATGGTTATTGGCGCTGGTGGCGCTAAGAAAAACGAAGCTGTAGCAGCTTTACAAAAATTAACTGGTAAAAATGTTTATATATCAGTTGCAGAAATTAAACAAATTGATGCAGACAAAGAAGCTAATTTAGTTGCACGTAAAATGGCAGAAGATTTAGAAAATCGTGCTTCATTCCGTCGTGTACAAAAAATGGCAATCCAAAAAGCTTTAAAAGCTGGTGCTAAAGGAATTAAAACAAGTATCTCAGGCCGTTTAGGCGGTGCTGAAATTGCAAGAAGTGAAGGTTATATTGAAGGAAGCGTTCCTCTACATACTCTTCGTGCTAATATCGATTATGCAATAGCAGAAGCAGCAACAACTTATGGAAAGCTAGGAGTTAAAGTTTGGATTAATAAAGGCGAAATTTTGCCTGCAGCGAAAAATTCAAAAAAGGAGGCTAAATAAACTATGTTAATGCCTAAAAGAACTAAATATCGTCGTCCTCATCGCGTTAGTTATGAAGGCAAAGCAAAAGGTGGCAAAAAAGTTACTTTTGGTGAATTTGGTCTTCAATCGTTAGAAGGTGCTTGGATTACTGATAGACAAATCGAAGCAGCTCGTATTGCGATGACTCGTTATATGAAACGTGATGGTCAAGTTTGGATTAAAATCTTCCCTCACAATATTAAAACTAAGAAACCGCTAGAAGTTCGTATGGGATCTGGTAAAGGTGCTCCTGACGGCTATGTAGCAGTTGTAAAAGATGGAACAGTGATGTTTGAAATTGGTGGTGTTTCTGAAGAAATCGCTCGTGAAGCATTAAGACTTGCTGCACACAAACTACCTGTTAAAACAAAATTTGTTGTAAGAGAAAGTGGTGATTGCTAATGGCTAGAAAACCTAAAGTAGAAAAAGTAGATAAAAAGATAGCAAAGAAGATCGCAGAAAAGAAATCTCTTGCAGGAAAAATTCGCGAATTAAATGATGTTGAAATTCAAAATAAAATTAACGACTTGAAACAAGAATTATTTAATTTACGTTTCCAAGCTGCAGTTGGTAAACTTGAAAATACTGCACAATTAAGAAAAGTTAAGAAAGAAATTGCAAGATGTTACACAGTTCTTACTGAACGTGAAACTGCATCTAGCAAGTAATCGGAGGTAACTTATGGAAGAAAGAAATAGTCGTAAAGTATATGTTGGCGAAGTTGTTTCAAACGTTAACGACAAAACAATAACGGTTAAAGTTGAAACACATCGTAGACATCCACTATATGGTAAAAGAGTACAATATACTAAGAAATTTACTGCACATGATGAACAAAATGTTGCAAAAGTTGGTGACATTGTAGAAATTATGGAATGCCGTCCACTTTCTGCTACTAAGCGTTATCGTTTAGTAAAAGTTGTTCAAGAAGCAGTAATAATCTAATAGGAGGTATTTACAATGGTTCAACAAGAAACAAGAGTCAATGTAGCCGATAACTCCGGTGCAAAACAACTTTTAATAATTAAAATTTTAGGTGGTTCAATCCACAAAACTGCAACAATTGGTGATATCGTTGTTTGTTCAGTTAAGTCTGCTACAACAGGTGGCCAAGTTAAAAAAGGCGATGTTGTTAAAGCAGTAATCGTTCGTACTAAGAAAGCAGTAAGAAGAGAAGATGGTTCATATATTAAATTTGATGACAACGCTGCAGTTATCATCAAAGAAGATAAGAATCCAAAAGGAACTCGTATTTTTGGTCCTGTTGCTCGTGAATTACGTGAAAAAGATTTCATGAAGATCGTGTCTCTTGCTCCTGAAGTACTATAGGAGGTAAGCGTTTATGAAAATTAAAAAAGGCGACGTTGTAGTTATTACAACTGGTAATGATAAAGCCATTAAAGGCAATTATACTACTGGTGAAGTATTACAAGTTTTACCTAAATCAAACCGTGTTGTTGTTAAAGGTGTAAATATTGTAACAAAACATAACCGTCCATCAAACGCTAATCCTGATGGCGGTATTGAAAAAAGAGAAGCTCCAATTAATGTTTCAAATGTAGCTTATCTTGATCCAGTACAAAAGAAACCAACTAAACTTGGTTATAAAATTGAAAACGGTAAGAAGGTTCGTTATTGCAAACTTTCTGGAACTGTTATTAAGTAGAAAGGGGCTTGAATAGTTATGAATCGTGTCTTAAAATATTATAAAGAAACTGTCGTAGCTGAATTAACAAAGAAGTTTAATTATACTTCAGTTATGCAAGTTCCAAAAATTGAAAAAATAGTAGTTAATATGGGTGTTGGTGATTCAATTCACAACTCTAAATTACTAGATGCTGCTTGTGAAGACTTAGCAATAATTACAGGTCAAAAACCTTTAGTTACCAAAGCTAAGAAATCTATAGCTGTATTTAAACTTCGTGAAGGTATGTCAATTGGTGCCAAAGTTACATTGCGTGGTGAAAGAATGTATGAATTCTATGATAAACTAGTTTCTATCGCTCTACCTCGTGTACGTGACTTCCGTGGTGTTAATGCAAATGCCTTTGATGGTCGTGGCAACTATACAATTGGTATAAAAGAACAATTAATTTTCCCAGAAATTAATTATGATAAAGTTTTAAAAATTCGTGGTATGGATATCGTTATTGTTACTACTGCAAACACTGATGAAGAAGGTCGTGCATTATTAACAATGTTAGGTATGCCATTTGCGAAAAAGTAAGGAGGTCTTTTGATTATGGCAAAAACATCCCAAAAAGTAAGATGCTCTCGCAAAGCAAAATTTAGTACAAGAGAATACACTCGCTGTGAACGTTGTGGTCGTCCTCATGCAGTTTATCGCAAATTCAAAATCTGCAGAATTTGTTTTAGAGAACTTGCGTACCAAGGATTAATACCTGGCGTTACAAAGGCAAGCTGGTAGAAAGGAAGGTCAAAGATTATGGTTATGACTGATCCAATTGCTGATATGTTAACTAGAATTCGTAATGCAAACCAAGCAAAACACGAAAGTGTTACAATGCCTGCATCACGTTTAAAATTAGAAATCTTAGCAGTTCTAAAAAATGAAGGTTATATTAGCGAATATGAAAAAATAGAAGACGGAAAACAAGGTGTAATTAAAGTTACATTAAAGTACAACAATAAAGACAGAGTTATTAAAGGATTAAAGAAAATTTCTAAACCTGGTTTACGTGTATACGCTAAATCAAGTGAACTACCTAAAGTATTAAATGGTTTAGGTGTTGCAATTATTTCAACTTCAAATGGAATTATGACTGACCGTGAAGCTCGTTCTAAGAAACTTGGCGGCGAAGTTATAGCATTTGTATGGTAAGGTGATTATATGTCAAGAATAGGTAATAAACACATTCCACTTCCTGCAGGCGTTACTGTTACTGTAGAAGGAAATTTAATCACAGTTAAAGGCCCTAAAGGTCAATTAGAATTAGTAAAAAATCCTGATATTTCTGTTAATGTTGAAGAAAATAATGTAGTAGTTACTCGTCCTACTGATGATAAAGAACATCGTTCATTACATGGAACAACTAGAGCATTAATTCATAATATGGTTGTTGGTGTTAGTGAAGGATATGAAAAAGTATTAGAAATAGTTGGTGTTGGATACCGTGCTCAATTACAAGGTAATACTCTTGTACTTAACCTAGGTTATTCTCATCCAGTTAATATGGAATTACCTAAAGGTATTTCTGTAACTTGTCCAAGTGCAACTGAAGTACATGTACTAGGTTGTGACAAACAAGTAGTTGGCGAATTTGCGGCAGAAATTCGTAAAGTACGTGGACCTGAACCATATAAAGGCAAAGGTGTTCATTACAAAGGCGAATATATCCGTCGTAAAGAAGGCAAGAAGGCTAAGTAGAAAGGAGAGACTAAGTAAAATGATCGTTAAAAAATCTAAAAAGATTGCTCGTCATGTACGTCATGAGAGAATCCGTAAAGTAGTTGAAGGTACTACTGAAAGACCACGTCTTGCAGTATATCGTTCTAATAAACACATTTCAGCTCAAATTATCGACGACAGCAAACAAATGACTTTAGTTTCTGCCTCTACATTTGAAAAAGGCAATAAACTTGCTGTTGGTTCTAATCTTGAAGCTGCAAAATTAGTTGGTACAACTATCGCAACAAGAGCTAAAGAAGCTGGAATCACTGAAGTAGTATTTGACCGTGGTGGATTCTTATTCCATGGACGTGTTAAAGCGTTAGCAGATGCGGCTCGTGAAGCCGGACTAAAATTCTAGGAGGCAGACATGAGTGAACAATTAAAAGTTGTAGAAGAAAAACAATTTGAAGAACGTGTCGTTGTCATCAACCGTGTAACTAAGGTTGTTAAAGGTGGTAGACGTTTCCGTTTCGCCGCATTAGTTGTTGTTGGTGATTACAATGGTCAAGTTGGTTTTGGTACTGGTAAAGCTCAAGAAGTTCCAGAAGCAATTAAAAAGGCTGTTGAAGATGCTAAGAAAAATCTTATTACTGTTCCTATCGTTGGTTCAACAATTCCACATGAAATTACTGGTGTAAGTGGTGCTGGTAAAGTATTCTTAAGACCTGCTCCAGCTGGTACTGGTATTATCGCTGGTGGACCTGTTCGTAACGTTGTGGAACTTGCTGGTATCAAAGATATCGTTTCTAAATCACAAGGTTCAAATACACCAATCAATATTGTACGTGCCACATTTAAAGGACTTCAAGAGTTACGTACAGTTGAAATGGTAGCTGAACAACGTGGAAAGGCAGTAGAAGAAATTCTATAGGATGATAAATATGAAAAAAGCTCAAGAAGTTAAAACTGTAAAAATTAAATTAGTTAAAAGTCCTATTTGTTGTCCTAAAAATCAACGAGACACTTTAAAAGCTCTTGGTTTAACTAAGATGCAACAAGAAGTTGTTAAAGTTGATAACGAAGCTATCCGCGGTATGATTAAAACAGTTGGACACTTAGTAAGTGTTATCGAAGGATAGGAGGTACTAGTATGAATTTAAACGAATTAAAACCTGTTGAAGGTGCTAGACACTATAAAAAACGTGTAGGTCGTGGTGTTGGTAGTGGCATGGGTAAAACAGCTACTCGTGGACACAAAGGTCAAAACGCACGTAGCGGTGGCGGTGTTCGTCCTGCATTTGAAGGTGGACAAACTCCATTATTCAAACGTCTACCTAAACGTGGATTCACTAATATTAACCGTAAAGAATTTGCTGTTGTTAATCTTGGTGATATTAATGATAAATTTGAAGCTGGTTCTGTTATTGATGTTGAAGCATTAAAACAAGCTGGTTTAGTTAAAAAAGAGTATGAAGGAGTGAAAATTTTAAGCAATGGAGAATTAACAAAGGCTGTAACAATTAAGGCTCAAAAGTTCTCTAAAGCTGCAACCGAAAAAATTGCCGCAGTAGGTGGAACAGCAGAGGTGGCTTAATATGAAGAAGTTCTTTTCTAAGAAAGTTGTTCTTGGCATATTATTTACTGCCGTATGCTTATTAGTGTGGAGAATAGGAATTCACATTCCTGCTCCATTCCTAGATTACACTAAAGAAACTACAGATAGTAATATTTTTGGTTTCTTAGATATTTTCACTGGTGGTGCTCTATCACAATTCTCTGTTGTTGCATTAGGCGTAAGCCCATACATCACTTCATCTATCGTTGTTCAATTATTACAAATGGACATTATTCCTCAATTTAAGGAATGGGGTGAAGAAGGTGAAGCTGGTAAAGAAAAACTAAATCGTTGGACAAGATATATTGCTTTATTCTTAGCATTTGTTCAAGCTTTAGCTTTAATTATAGGCTTTAAAGTTTCTTATGGATATAATTATCTTGAATATATACCTAACGTTGATTATAATATTTTCACATATATTTATATGGCAATAGTTCTTACTGCTGGTACAGCATTCGTTCTTTGGTTAGCTGACCAAATTACAATGCATGGTGTTGGTAGTGGTACTTCTATTATGATCGTTGCTGGTATCGTTGCAAGTTTCCCTTCAATGATCGTTTCAATGGTTAAATACTTTATAACTGGTGAAGATTATGGATATAAATTCCGCGTTGGTAATGCTGCCGATGGTGCATTAAAATGGCAAGGTCCATTCTTCTTCGTTCTAATGTTATTATTCTTTATTTTAATTGTTGTTGGTGTTGTTTGGATGGAAGGTTTACAACGTAAAATTCCAATTCAATATGCGAATAGACCTGCAGCCGCAAAATTACGTGGTGCACAAGATTCTAATATTCCAATTAAACTTAATACCGCTTCAGTAATACCGGTAATTTTCGCATCAACATTACTATCTTTACCAATGACTATAATTAATTTCCTACAACAAGGTGGAAATGAAATTAATCAATGGTGGGATTGTATATTTAATTATCAAAAACCAATTGGTTTCGCAATCTATATGATTCTAATATTTGTATTTGCTTTCTTCTATTCATTCTTACAAATAGACCCTGATAAGATGGCAGATAACTTAAAGAAACAAAATGCTTATATTCCTGGTATTAAACCTGGTGAAGCAACTGCACAACACATTTCCAAAGTATTGTTTAAAGTTACTTTACTTGGCGCAACATACCTTGCAGTATTAGCCGCATTACCAATTATCGTTTCCGCAATATTCACTGATTTACCTTCTTCAGTTCAAATTGGTGGTACAAGCTTAATGATCGTTGTTGGTGTTGCAATTGAAACTGTAAAACAAATGCAAACTACTTCTCAATCTCAAGAGTATCGTGGTTTCATTGAATAGGTGATAGATTTATGCACTTGATTTTAATGGGTGCACCTGGTTCAGGAAAAGGGAGTTATGCGGCAGTGCTTAAAGAGCACTACCGTGTACCTCACATTTCAACAGGTGAAATATTTAGAGATGCAATTGAAAAGAAAACCCCAATGGGATTAATTGCAAAAACTTATATTGACAAAGGAAACTTAGTTCCTGACAATATTACAAACGAAATTGTTAAAGAAAGATTAAAACAAGATGATTGCAAACAAGGTTTTTTACTAGATGGTTATCCTCGTACAATTGACCAAGCAGAAAGTTTAACTAAGATTTTAGAAGAACTTGGTATAACCCTTGATGCGGCTGTTAATCTTGAAGTAGATAATGAATTAATAGTAAAAAGAATTGTCAATCGTAGAACTTGTCCTAAGTGTGGAAAAGGTTATAATTTAGTTACTTATCCACCAAAAAATGAAGGTTTGTGTGATGTATGTAATACACCTTTATTTACGAGAAAAGATGATAATGAGGAAACAGTAACAAGTCGTTTGGATGTATATAATAAGCAAACAAGACCTTTAGTTGATTATTATGATAAAATTGGAAAATTAATATCAATAGACAGTAACGGTACAATTGAAGATACTGTTAAAGATATTATTAAAGCTTTGGAGGCATAATGGTTACAATTAAGAGTGAAAGAGAAATAGAATTAATGAAAGAAGCTGGATATATTGTTGCTCTTGCACATGATGCAGTTGAAAAAGCAATAAAACCTGGCATTTCTACTAAGGAATTAGATAAGATAGCTTTTGATGTAATAACATCTCATGGAGCTATTCCGTCATTCTTAAATTATAATGGTTTTCCAGCCTCAATATGTGCTTCGATAAATGAAGTCGTAATTCACGGAATTCCAAATTCAAAAACAATTTTAAAAGATGGTGATATAATTTCCATTGATATTGGAGCAATCTATAAAGGATATCATGGAGATGCTGCACGTACTCACTTATGTGGAAATGTAAGTGCAGAAAGAAGAAAACTAGTTGAAGTAACAAAACAATCATTCTTTGAAGGAATAAAACAAGCTAAACCAAATAATAGGTTATCTGATATATCTCATGCAATTCAACAATATGCGGAAAGCTTTGGCTATGGTGTTGTAAGAGATTTTACAGGCCATGGTATTGGAACAAGAATGCATGAAGATCCTGCAATTCCAAATTATGGTGAACCAGGTCATGGTTTAGTGTTACGCAAAGGGATGACCCTTGCGATTGAACCAATGATAACTGCTGGAACATATAAAGTTAGAGTTCTTGCAGATGATTGGACAACTATTACTGCTGACCATAAAGACAGTGCACATTATGAAAATACAATCGTAATCACTGATGATGGTTGTGAAATATTAACTAAATTAAAGGAGAATGAAAATTAATGTCAAAAGATGATGTTTTCGAAATGGAAGGAACAGTTGTAGATGTTTTACCTAATACAATATTTAAGGTAAAATTAATTGCAAATGAACAAGTAATCACAGCCCACGTTTCTGGTAAAATCCGCATGCATACGATACGCATTTTACCAGGTGATAAAGTACTTGTTGAAATATCACCATACGATTTAACACGTGGACGTATAACACGCCGTTATATAAATAAAAAATTATAGGAGGTTCAAAAATGAAGGTTAGACCATCAGTTAAACCCATTTGTGATAAATGTAAAGTTATAAAAAGACATGGACGTGTTATGGTAATATGCTCAGCATATCCTAAACACAAACAAAGACAAGGATAATATAGGAGGCTTATAAGAAATATGGCACGTATATCTGGTGTGGATATTCCTAGTGATAAACACGTATCAATATCCCTAACATATATATATGGTATCGGCAGACCTACTGCTCTTGAAATTTTAAAGGCAGCAAATGTTGATCCAGAAAAAAGAGTAAAAGATTTATCTGAAAACGAATTGACAGCAATTCGTCAAGAAGTAGCTAAACGTCACGTTGAAGGTGATTTACGTCGTGAAGTAGCATTAAATATTAAACGTTTAATGGAAATTGGTAGTTACCGTGGCCTACGCCATCGTAAAGGTTTACCAGTTCGTGGACAAAGAACAAGAACAAATGCTCGTACTCGTAAAGGCCCAGCTAAGACTGTAGCTAATAAGAAGAAATAGGAGGCGTAGAAAATGGCTCGTAAAGTAGTTCGTAAACGTCGTGTAAGAAAGAATATACCTTTAGGTGTTGCACATATTCATTCAACATTTAATAATACAATTGTGACAATTACAGATCCAGTAGGAAATGTAGTATCATGGAGTAGCGCAGGCGTAGTAGGCTTTAAAGGTAGTAAAAAATCAACTCCATTCGCTGCACAAATGGCTTCAGAAGCATGTGCTAAAGCCGCAATGGAAAATGGAATGCAAAAAGTAGAAGTTACTGTTAAAGGCCCAGGCCCTGGTCGTGAAGCAGCTATTCGTTCTTTACAAGTAGCTGGTCTTGATATTATTTCAATTCAAGATGTTACACCAGTTCCTCATAATGGATGTCGTCCTCCAAAACGACCTCGTGGCTAATAACTAATAAATGCTATTTGTAATAGCAGTATTTCAAAAAATACAGAATATTTCAAATCATTTATATTAGGAGGAAAAAAGTGAGAAAAATTAAATTTATTCGACCAGAATTAAAATTTGTTAATGATTCAGGAATAGTAGATCCTAATTATTGTAAAATAGTATTAAGTCCACTAGAACGTGGATATGGTATAACAATTGGTAATGCCTTAAGACGAGTTTTATTATCATCACTTCCTGGTGCAGCGATTGTTGCAATCCATATGGAAGGCGTTGATCATGAATTTTGTGCAGTTCCTTATGTTAGAGAAGATGTAACTGAAATTATTTTAAACCTTAAAACTATTATTTTTACCATTAATTTTGATAAAAATGAAAAAGGTGAATACAATGATGATAATGAACTTTGTCATTTACATATATCAGTTGCTCTTCCTAGTATTGAAGAACAAAAGAAAGCTGGCGTAAAAGAAGAAGATTTACAATATACAAGAGTGATTAGAGCTAGTGATATTTCACTTGATTCTGATGAAATAATTCAAATTGTAAATCCTGATCAACCTATTGCGACCCTATCTGCAGGTGGTAAATTTGAAATGGAAATGTTTATAAGAAATGGTGTTGGCTATGTTAACGCTGATGAAAATAAACGATTCTGTAAAGAAGGCAATAATAGAATAGTAGGACTTCTTCCAATTGATTCAATTTTTACACCAATTACAAAATGTCGTTATGATGTAACTAAAACAAGATATGAAGACAACTTCGATTGTGATTTATTAACACTAGAAGTTTGGACTAATGGTAGTATCAAAGCAACTAATGCATTAAGTATGGCTGCGAAATTCTTAGATGAACATTTCTCAATCATTGAAGATTTAAATACTTATATCAAGCAAAGTGAGAATATGACTCAAAAAGAAGAAGTAGTTACTAATAGCAAAATGGATCGTAAAATTGAAGATCTTGATTTGTCAGTTCGTTCTTATAACTGTCTTAAACGTGCAAACATTAATACTGTTGGCGAATTAACTCAAAAGACAGAAGAAGAAATGATGAAAGTTCGTAACTTAGGTCGTAAGTCATTAAAGGAAGTTGTACAAAAACTTCGTGAAATTGGTTTAGATCTTAAAAATAGTACTGGTGCATCATTCTTAGATGATGATGAAGAATCAGACGAAGAATAGTAGAAGAGGAGATAAAAAATATGTCATTAGGTTATCGTAAATTAAGTCGTAAAAGTAGCCCAAGAAAAGCATTACTTCGCGATTTAATCACTGATTTAATTATAAATGGTCGTATTGAAACTACTGAAGCAAAAGCAAAAGAACTAAAAAGATTAGCTGATAGAATGGTAACATTAGGTAAGAAAAACACTCTTGCTTCTCGTCGTCAAGCAGCTCAAATAGTTCGTTTTGAAAAAGATTCAGAAGGAAATTATGCGATCCAAAAATTATTTAATGAAATTGCTCCTAAGTATGTAGATCGCAATGGTGGTTACACAAGAGTATTAAAACTTGGTCCTCGTCGTGGCGATGCAACTGAAATGGCAATTATTGAATTTATCTAATATTTAATTAGATTTAATTATGAATAAAATACATCCTAGCAATAGGGTGTTTTTTGTTAATAAGGAAATTCCATTTTTGTGGTTGATACCAAAAAAAGTCTTGAGTTAAAACTCAAAACTTAAAATGCACGACGAAAACCAGAACCACTTTTTCAATTTTTTTTGGGTTCTGTTATTAAAATGTGTGAATTAATTGTTATAAAATTACTTCTTTAAGTGACTTGTAGGAATCCTTCTTCCCTTATCACAATAGATACATTTTATTTTTAGATATTTTTCATTATCATATAAATCTTGAATATCAAGCATTTCCATATAAATATCATAAGGCATATCAATAGTTTTTTACATT
>CAVJDT010000006.1:0-55378 GCA_963648435.1 Bacillota bacterium | reverse complement strand
TTAGTTTTGTATGAAAAATAAGGCTATTACTACAAAAAGATACATTTGACACTTTTTGTTTTGTAGATCAAAGAAAAAACATTTTCTGATTTGTAAAACATTTAAAAAGCACTTTTTGTCGGAATTACACATAATAGTAGAATAGGTCTGATACAATGCTATCAGGCTTTTTGTTTATAAGCAAATTACATTTTATAAAAAAACAAGAGTATATAATTTGAGAAATAGAGGCATAACACTACCAATAATAGAACAAGCAAAGTAATACTTGACGAAAGTACTGTCTTTTAAAAGAAATATTAAGTGTTTGAGCTAGAGTGATAGCACTAACTTTGTTCTGCCTAGTAAGTATGGACAGATTTTAATCTAGTATTTTAAAATTTTAATGTATAATATTATCGCAATTGTGATATAATATGGTTGAAATATTATCGCAATTGTGATATAATATAGTTGAAATATTATCGCAATTGTGAAGAAAGGAAATGCGTTATGGAGTTTAAGAGAAAAGTTTATGATAAAATGCTTAAATGGAAAAATGATTATGCTCCAAATTATGCTTTATTTTTAAAGGGGGCTAGACGTGTTGGGAAATCTACTCTTGCTTTAAAGTTAGGTAAGGAAGAATATAAGTCATTTATAGAAATTAGATTTGATAAAGCACCTAACGAAATTAAAGAGTTATTTGTTAATTCATTAGAAGATTTAGATTATCTTTTTAATAAGTTACAAATATTCTATAAAACAAGATTATATCCTAGAGAATCATTAATAATTTTAGATGAAATTCAGTTATTTCCACAGGCAAGGCAAGCATTAAAAACTTTATTAGAAGATAAAAGGTATGACTTTGTAGAAACTGGTTCACTTGCTTCTATAACTAAAAAAAGTAAAGATATATTAATTCCATCTGAAGAATATACAATTGAAGTACTACCAATGGATTTTGAAGAATTTATATGGGCTATGAATGATGATATTACATTAGATATAATAAAAGAACACTATCACAAATTAAAACCACTTGGGAAGATTAACAAAGATATAATGAAAAGTTTTAGAGAATATCTTCTTGTTGGTGGAATGCCTCAAGCTGTTGTTGAATATGTTACTTCAAAAGATTTTGGTAAAGTGGATTTTGTTAAACAAAATATTTTAAATTTATATGAAAATGATATTGAAACTCAAGATGAAGAAAATCCTACATATGTGAAAAACGTCTTCTTGCATATTCCATCAGAACTTTCTAAACAAGATAAGCAATTTGTTTTATCTCATATTGATGGAGCTAGACGTAGAGAATATAAAGGTCCAGTGAGATGGTTGAATGAGGCAATGGTAGTTAATATTGCAGAAAATGTAAGTGATCCTAGTGTTGCATTTAATTTATCGACTACAGATGTTGCTTTTAAATGCTATATGGGAGATACAGGATTACTTGTATCACTTGCTTATAAAAATAAAGATTATCTTGAAAATGAATTATATGAAGCAATTCTATTTGATAAACTTCATATAAATGAAGGAATGATTATAGAAAATGTTGTATCACAATTACTAAAAGCAAATGGTCATAATATTTATTATTACAAAAAGACAGATAAAGAATTGAAAACTACTGTAATGGAAATTGACTTCTTAATAAGACATAATAATAAAGTTTGTCCTGTTGAAGTTAAATCTACTAATAACTATACTATTTCATCATTAACAAAATTTAAAAATATGTTTAATAAAAAAATTGGAACATTATATGTATTACATAATGGAGATATTAAGGTAGAGGATAATATAACATATTTACCTTATTACATGGCATTTTGTTTATAATGTATCGATACATTTGGTTGAATATGAAAAATGATTGTTACTACAATAAGAGACATTTGATATTTTTGCTTTTCAAATTAGGGAAAAGCACTTTCTGTCCTAATGAAACAGTAAAGTAAATTGGTGAAAATACTATTTTTTATTTCCAAAATAGAAAATGTTGGTTATAGATAAATGTAAGGATTTGAAAACAATTAATGATATTGAACGTGTAATGTTAGCATTTTTATATATTAAGCAAACTTTATCTTTTTTATTTAAAGTTTTGTTATAATATATTAGTATATTGGAGGTATGAAATGTTTAAATTTGAGATTAAAGATCATAAGATTGGTGTAGATATATGGATGAATAAAAAAGATTTATTCAACAGTTTTTATAAAGAATTTTATAATTTTATTAAAAAGCATGGTGGAAAAAAAGATTTATTAGAACATAACATTCATAATGTAAAAGAATTTTATGAATTTGCTGACTGGAATGCAGGTGGAAAAGATAGTTGTTATGCGATGGGATTTGCCTTTCACAAATATTATTTATCAGCTGGTGATGGTAGAACTTTAGATGATCAACCTGAGACAACATTTATTGGATATTGTCACAAAAACAATTTATTTAGTGACTTTATTAATTTTTTAATTACCTTCTTTGCTTGGTGGCGTAATGATGAGGGTTGCACTTGTTTTGACCCTTATAATCATGCTGATGAATTTTTCCATTCATCTTGGGCTGCACTTGTAGATACTTCTAAGTTATTTTATTTAACTAGTGAAACCGTTTATCACTGGCAATCATTTAGAGTAAAATATGCTTTAGATAATATTCCTGGAATAATTCTTTATTATCCTAAAAATGAAAATGATCGTTTACGTGTAGCTGGTTATGAATTTATGGGATTTAATAGTGATAAAGTAGTAGAATTAAAAAGAAAAGATACCTACAATTACTGGGAAAAAGAAGAAAAACAAATTAAAAAAGTATATACAAAAGATTATAAGAAAGTAGACCCTGCATAAGAAAATAGGTGAATTAAAAAGATGAGTAAATTAATTGATATTATAAAAAGAGCTATTACTTTAGAAATTACAGACATTCATTTCCATGAAGGTAAAAGACCATACATTAGACAATTAACTAAAATCATTAAATTGTATAATGAAGATATAATAGTACATAATGATTTTATCGAATTTTTTGATTGCTTGGAAATATCTAATGAGAAAAAAGATGAACTTCATAAAAATGGTTCATTTGACTTAGGTTTAGTTATTCCGGAAGTTGGTAATTTACGTTTAAATGTTTACTATCAACAAAATAAACTTGCTTGTTCTATTCGTTTATTGCCAAGTTCTATTCCAAATTTTCATAGTTTAAATTTACCAGAAGGATTGTTAAGAATTACAAAGATGCAATCAGGATTAGTACTTATTACAGGATTAACTGGTACGGGAAAAACCACCACAATCGCCTCACTAATTAATGAAATTAATATGCAACAAGCAAAGCACATTATAACAATTGAAGATCCAATTGAATATCATTATCCTGAAGGACACTCCCTTGTATCACAACGTGAAGTAGGAGCCGATTGCCCTAATTTTTGTGAAGGCTTACGGGCATCCTTAAGACAAGACCCTGATGTAATTGTAATAGGTGAAATGCGTGATAAAGAAACAATCCTTACCGCAATAGAAGCCGCAGAAAGTGGACACCTTGTTTTATCAACACTTCATACTGGTAGTACCACATCAACAATTGATCGAATAATCAGTTATTTTAGTGATGAAGAAAAGAATCATATATGTTCAAAACTATCAATGATTTTATCAGTTGTTGTTAGTCAACAATTACTTGTAGGTAAAACCTATGATACAATTTATCCATGTCAAGAAATTATGTTTATGAATGATTCAATTAGAAATTTAATTCGTGAAGGTAAATGTTACCAAATATATAGTTTCTTACAAATTGGAAAAGATTATGGCTGTATTACTCTTGAAGAAATGCTAACAAAACTAGTTTCTGAAAACAAAATAACAAAAGAAACAGCACAATCACATTGCAATAATCCTAATGCCTTAGAAGGATATTTTAGACAATATCGAATTAATTAAAACTATTCTCTTTAACTTTTTCTTAATTCATGTTATAATAACAACAAGAGGTAAGACGATGAAACAATTAAAACTTAGTTTATTAATATTACTTACAATATTTCCTTGTTTATTTATTTGTTCTTGTACAAAAAAAACAAACAAGGTAAAGCTAGCAGACTATACAATTATTTTTAATTTAATGGGGGGCACATATAATGATTCAACTGAATCGGTTACAGTAACTGTAAAATATGATGAATTAGTAACTCCAATTGCTCCAACAAAAGCAGGTTTTATTTTTGGAGGTTGGTGTTCTACTCTTGATGAAGTTATGAGCAGTGACATGGATTTTACCAAACCTATTAATGAATCAAAAGTAGTTTATGCTTTATGGCAACGCTTAACAGTTGAGTATGAATTAAATGGTGGTTTCTTTGGCAAATATAATAGTATTTATGAGTTGATAAATGACTTTATGAGTGATTACCAAACCATTAGACCAATAGGTGCAAACGAATTTATTTGGGGTAGTTGGGGAACTCTTGATAGATTTCTTGAAAATGATACTTTTTCAAATAAATGGCAACCACTATTTAAATATATAAGAGAAGTATGTGGAAGTGCAAGTACCATTACCGAAATAGATTATTTACTTAATAAAATATCTACAGAAAATGATTTTGCAGGAATTAGGCTCCAACTACATGCTTTTCTAAATCAAACTAAAGCAAGTGGTGAAGAGTGGTATACTGATGATACAGCTGATTATAGTGATTCTAAAGTATTAGATAAAGTATGGAATTACTATAAGGGTAGTGTACCTCCTTTCTTTGATAATTCAAAAGATTATATTTTGCCAATTCCTCATTATGAAAATAAAGTATTTAATGGATGGTATGATAATCCAGAATGCCAAGGTGAAAAAATAACATACATTCCATCCGGAACTACAAGTAATCAAAAGTACTATGCTTTATGGCAATAGTGCTTTTTTTTTACTTTTTTACTTCTTTTTTAGTATAATAATATAGTAATAATTTAATCGAGGTGGTTAAAATGGAAAAACAATATGATATTATTATTGTAGGAGCTGGTCCGATGGGGATTTTCACAGCTTATGAATTAATGAATAAATGTCCAGAACAAAAGGTATTATTAATTGAACAAGGTTATGATATATATAATAGACGCTGCCCAATTTTACTTAAGAAAACATTGAAATGTCCAAAAAACAAAAAAGGTGAAAGTGGATGCTATCCAAGTTGTAGTCTAACATCAGGTTTTGGTGGTAGTGGGGCTTACTCAGATGGTAAGTTTAATATTACTAGTGAATTTGGTGGATGGATGACAGACTATTTATCTGATGATGTAGTTTTAGATTTAATAAAATATGTTGATAGTATTAACCTAAAACATGGGGCCCCCAAGGAAGTTACCAATCCTTATACGGATGAAGTACTAAATATTGAACGTAGAGGCATTGCGAAAGGATTGAAACTTTTACGTAGTGAAGTTCGTCATTTAGGTACTGAGGTTAATTTACAAGTGTTAAAGAATATATATGAAGAGTTAAAAAAACATATTGATTTTGCCTTTTTAACAAAAGTTGAAGATATTATTGTTGAAGATGGAAAAGTAAAAGGAGTAATCCTTATAAATGGTGAAATTATAAATTCTAAATTTGTAGTTTTAGGAGTAGGACGCTCAGGCGCAGAATGGCTTTGCAAGACTTTAACAGCTCACAATATTAACTTTACTAATAATAAAGTTGATGTGGGTGTAAGAGTAGAAACAAATGATATTGTTATGGATGAAATTAATAAATATCTGTATGAAGGTAAGTTTATTTTTAATACTAGTGTCGGAACAACTGTTCGAACTTTTTGTTCAAATCCTTCAGGCCATGTGGTAATTGAAAATCATAATGGAATTATGGTATGTAACGGACATGCCTATAATGATCAAAAACTAGGTAGTAAAAACACAAATTTTGCTTTACTTGTATCACACGAATTTGACCATCCTTTTAAAGATTCAAATGAATATGCATATGAAATATCTAAACTTGCTAACAAATTAAGTGGTGGTAGTGTTATTGTTCAAAAATATGGTGATATTAAAAAAGGTCGTCGCTCAACAACTAGACGCATTGAAGAAGGCTTTGTTAAACCAACTTTAAAAGAAGCAGTTCCGGGAGATTTAGGTCTTGTTTTACCATATAACACAATGAAATCACTAATTGAAATGATTGAAGCTTTAGACGCGGTAACCCCAGGTATTGCGAATGACCACACTTTATTTTATGGAGTTGAAGCTAAGTTTTATAGTGATAGACCTGAAGTAAATAAAGAATTTGAAACTAAAATTCACAACCTATATGTTGGTGGTGATGGGGCCGGAATTACTAGAGGCCTTGCTCAAGCCGGTGCGAGTGGGGTTTGGGTTGCTCGTTCAATTAAATCTAGATTATAAGACTGACCATAATGGTTGAAAAAAATAACAAATTATGCTATAATAAAATAGTATGGGGGCTAGTATGATTGAAAAAAGAACTAATAAAGTATTTAGATTTTTACTTATTATGTTAATATTTGTGGTACTACTAACTATTACTAGTTGTAAAAAAGAAGTTAGTAGTTATAGTGATATTGAAAGAATCATCCACAAAGAGATTTTAAATCAAAAAGGAAATAACGATAACACCTATTATGTAATTATATATTCCACTACTTGTACTTACTGTGAAAATTTAGAAAGTAGTGTAGTTGAATATTGCAATTTTGTAAATAAGAAAAACGGATGTATAAAAAAAGATTATCCACCAATGTATGCTTTAAATATTAATGCCAGTAAAGATAATCCTGATATTAAAGCATCAGACAATGAATATACAAATTTTACAGGTACATCGGATTATGAAGATATTAAATTTTCAGCTGCTCCTGCCCTTGTTATTGTAACTGACAAGAAAGTCGAAAAGTTTATATCATCAAAAGTAACTAACACCCCCGTTAGTGATATTAAAATACTACTTAATAAAACAATGAAATGAGGTTAATATTATGAGTAAAACAAATAATAAAGCAAATAAAGCATCTAATTTTTCAGGCATCATCTTTTTAATAACTATCATCGCTGTTACATTATTCCTCTGTATTTTTATCTTTATTAGTATTGGTAAACCATTTGTTATTAAAGATGTAGCCAAAATGCAACATGTTACTGTTGCAAATTACAAAACATATGATACAAAACATACTGAATATTATGTTTATTTATATAATACAAAAAGTAGTAAAGATGTAGAATTAAAAGATGTAATTTTAGAATATGCAAATTATGCTAGAACAAACTCAGATGCTTTACCAATTTATGTTATGGATTATAATGACAAACAAAATGAAAACATCACAGATTCTAGTAATTTAAACTTTTCAAGTGATACTGCTAAAGAAAGACAAATTCCAACTTTAATTAAAATTAGTGATGGGTCAAAAAAAGATACCAAAACAACAGTATCAACAATTAAAACTGAATTATTCCAAGCAATGGGAAAATAAAAAGGGCTCATATGGACCCTTTTTAATTTACTCCAGCTAGAATATTTAAATTTCTTAAAGCATTATCTTTAACCATATTATTTACTTGATAGGCTAAAGAACTTAAATCACTTGTATTAACCTTAATTACATTATGACTTTTAATTTCCTTTAATACTAATTCCACAATAAAACTAATTAATTCAGTTCTTTTAAAAATTGTAGTTGTATCATTAACTAATAACTCCTTTAATTTATTTAATAAATCAGTTAAACTAAAGAATTTTTCAAGTCCCTTAAACCACCATTTATAATATGGCATATATATATCATTTAACAAGTATAAAACAGCTAAAGTATGTTTTGTAAATTCATGAAGGGAAAGACTAACTGCTCCTAAGTCTTTTCTAGTAATAGCCCGTTCATAATTGTAAATTCCTGATTGATACATTAAAAGAAGATTTCCTGCTAATTTTTTAAATTTAATATCTTCAGGATATTTTGATAATTTTTCTCTTATTTTTATAAAATCATTATTAACTGGATTAAATATCTTACCATTAGTTGCTTCTAAAAGATAAAAACTAGGAAGGCTTAACCATTCATAATTGCTTAGGTTTCCATCTTTATTCCCTACTTTTTGTAAATAAAAATCACTAATTTTAATAACACTATCTCCAAGCATTAAATGATCATATTTTCTTTGTAATCCCATAAATTCTTTTGGTAAAGCATTATAAGCTCGTTCAAGTTTAAAAAATGTTTGACGGTCAGTTTCATCAGGAACAAACATTATAAAGCGTGGTTCATAGTCATGGTCTTTGGATAAATCATCATCAAATCCTAAACATTCCGACCCACTACCAACTAAACCAATAGTGATTTTATTTTCTAATTCTAAAAAATTATCATGAATCATCTTTTTTCCATATGTATTGTAAAATGCTTCAGCTATTTCTAATCCTTTCATATATATTGTGAGACCTTTCTAATAATTCATTTGCATCCATAAAGTAACCATAATATTTTAATGCACTTGCACATTTTTCCAAAACAAAAGCATAATAACCATCACGCAAGAGGTCTGGATCATATAAGATTGATAAGGCTTTATTAACATATTCATCAATAAAATAGGCCCCATCTAAAAGTCCTAACTTTAATTCATACAAGTTTGCAATATTCAAGTAGGTAATTGCTTGATCAATTTTTTCTTGATTATGATCTAAAATTTTTAAAGCTTTATAAAAATCATTAAGTCCATCATCATAAAGGCCTAAATCCATTTTAGCAAGTCCCATATTATTGTATACACCCGCAAAATTGTAATCATTTAAATCAAGAACTTTTAAATATATTTTTTCAGCTTTTTGATAATAAATCAAAGCTTGTTTATTATCATTTAAAAACTTATAGCCAGTACCAATATTTAAGTAGGTGGTGCCAGCACTAATTGAATCAGTTAATTCTAGTTTATTTAAGAGGGATAAACTTAAGTTAATATATATAATTACTTTTTCTTTATTACCTATTTTTCGGTATAAACCGATTAATTCATTACAAATGGTAAGATGCCCCTTTAAATCTCTAAGAAGAATTGCTTCTTGTTCCCAGTAAAGTAAAAGACGCTTCGCTTCGATATAATCATTCTTATTTAGGTAGCTATCAAGTTTGTTAATAATTCTTGTAATAGGAATCATTTGAAGTGGTTCATCTTCATCTTTAATTAATTCACAAGTTTTTAACAAACATCTTGGTTCTTCATAGTCATCTTTATTAATCATTTTTAAACCTCCAAATATATTTTAACATATTTTTTGAGTATATGTAATGAATAATACATTATTAATAAACTAAATCCTTCTAGTTGAACCTCTTTTAAATAGTTTATTCCTTTATTTTTTTCTTAATTTTTGGTATAATATATTTAAGAGGTAGAATGAAAATGATATTAAAACTAGGGATTATTATATATATAATTATTGCTTGTATCCATCTTACCATGTGTTTTTTTGAACAAGAAAAATGGAGAAAAGTAACAAAACCAATGCTTATGTTAATCCTTCTTGGCACAACTATTTTATATGGTGTGCATACTAATGATTTTAATTATGCATTATATATAGCAATTTGTTTAGGATTACTTGGTGATATTCTTCTAATTTTTGATCATCATCATTTAATATTTGGTTGTGGTGGAGTATCATTCTTTTTGGGTCATGTTTTATATATTAGTCAAATGATTAGTGACCTTCAGGTAAAAGTTCAGTGGTATTTCTATATCGTTTTAATACTAATATTAATAATATGGTGTTTGTTTACGACTCCTAGATTAAAAAGTAATTTAAAACAACTTGCAACTTCATGTTCAATTTATGGTTTTATATTATTATTTGGAGTTATCATAAGTATGATTAATTTCTTCCATAATCCTAGTTGTGGAAATTTAATGCTTATTTTTGGTTTTGTATTATTTATAGTAAGTGATACAATCCTTGTAATATCAGTTTTTTATAAGAATTTTAAGAGGTCACATTTTTATTTGATGATTCCATACATTATTGCTCAGTTATTACTAGCATATGGAATATTATTAAGGTAGGTAATGATATGAAAGATTTAATTATTGCGATTGACCAAGGCACTACTAGTAGTAGAGCCATTGTGTTTAATCATAAAAGTGAAATAGTAACATCTAGTCAAATGGAACTTAGCATTATATGCCCTAAAAGTGGTTGGGTTGAACAAAACGCTGATGAAATTTGGGAAACAGTTTATCAAGTATGCAAAGAAGTGTTAGTTTCTCCAAGTATTAAAGTAGAAAATATTAAAGGTATTGGTATTACCAATCAACGTGAAACCACTATTATATGGAATAAAGAAACCAAAAAACCAATATATAATGCTATTGTTTGGCAATCAAGACAATCACAAGATATTTGTGAAGAATTAAAAAACCTTGGATTAAGTGATAAAATAAAAGAAAAAACAGGCTTAATTATTAACCCTTATTTTTCCGCAACCAAAATAAAATGGATTTTAGAAAATGTAAAAGGTGCTAAAAAACTTGCCAAAGAAGGAAAACTTCTATTTGGAACCGTTGATACATATCTGGTATGGATGCTTACAGAAGGACGTCTTCATATCACTGATTATACCAACGCATCAAGAACAATGCTTTATAATATTCATACATTAGAGTGGGATCAAGAACTTCTAGATATATTAGGTATTGACAAAAGAATGTTACCTGAAGTAGTAAACTCAAGTCAAATATATGGTTATGCTACCGCGTTAAAGAAAATAAACAAACACCTAAATATCCCCATCGCAAGTATTATCGGCGATCAACAAGCGTCACTATTTGGTGGTTGTTGCTTTGGTATGGGAGATGTAAAAAATACATATGGAACAGGTTGCTTTATGTTAATGAATACTAAACATAAAGCAGTTAACTCAAATCATGGATTACTTACAACAATAGCTTGGGGAATAAATGGTAAAATAGAATACGCCCTAGAGGGTTCTGTATTTGTGGGTGGTTCAGTTGTACAATGGTTAAGAGACGGAATGGAAATGATTGAAAAATCAAGTGAAGTTGAAAAATATAGTGATATTAATCATATCCCAAGTAGTCATGGTATATATATAGTTCCTGCCTTTGTTGGACTTGGTACACCATACTGGGATAATGATGCAAGAGGAAGTGTTTTTGGTATAACTAGGGCCACTAAAAAAAGAGATTTTATTAACGCGGCAGTTGAATCTATTGCATATCAATCAAAAGATGTTATGGAAGTTATGAAAGAAGAAGCAAAAACCCCAATAACATCACTCGGTGTTGATGGTGGTGCTAGTATTAATAACTATCTAATGCAATTTCAAGCAGATATATTAAACTGTAAAATAGTAAGACCAGAAAGCCTAGAAACAACTGCTCTTGGAGCTGCATATCTTGCCGGTCTTGCATTAAATGTTTGGGAAAGCAAAGCTGAACTAAAAAGATTACAAAAAATTAATCAAATCTTTATGCCCCGTATGAGCGAAGAAAAAAGAGAAACCCTCTATAATGGTTGGAAAAAAGCAGTAGAGGCAGCTCGCATATTTAAATAAATCTACACAACTGTGTAGATTGAAATAGGACTATGGCCAAGTGGTAAGGCAACAGGTTCTGACCCTGTGATCACTGGTTCGAATCCAGTTAGTCCTGCCATTTTAGTAATTAAAAAATAAACTATTTTCGCTAGTATTTGTAGTTTCTACTATTGATATAAAGTTGGGAATAGTTCTTTTTCTATAGATAAACTAGCTTGTAAATAAACAAACTAATACATTATCCTTGACTCTCCCCTTTAGGGTAATGATATAATTTAGTTGTAACATAAATAGGAGGAATAATAATAGTGTATTTTCGGATAGGTGAACTTTCAAAAATATGTAGTGTAAGTGTAAAAACAATTAGGTTTTATGAAAAAGAAGGTTTATTAGAACCTATATATGTTGATAAATTCACAGGATATAGATATTATGATAAAACAAATTGTACTAGATTACTTGAAATTTTAATGTTTAAAGAATTAGGCTTTTCACTTAAAGAAATAAAAAAACTAAATGTAGAGACAATTAAAGAAAAAATTATTAAATTAAAAGATCAAATTAGTACAATAGAACAAAATATTAATAAACTAGAAATGATAACTGAAGAAAATAAGTGCACAACAAATAAAGAATTTATTAATGATGAAAGCGTAATTGGTAAGTGGGAAATAATAAATGAAAATGAATTTCCATTTAATGAAATATATTTTTTACCTAATGGTCAAGGTTACTGGGTATTTGAAAATTGGACCAAAGGATATTTAAAAATTGATGATGTTTATCACAAATATGAAGTTAAAAACAATCAATTAATGTTATATGTTATAGACTTAAATGGTAATGTAGGCAAAGTTGTAAAATATAAAAATGTCAATCACATAGAATATACAAAAGATGAAATAAAAAATAAAGATGATGTTAATTATATCTTTGAAATGGATGATGATGTAATAGGTACTTATGAAGCAGTAGCCTATGTAGACGAAATAGATTTAAATTTTACACCAAAAAATAAAGAAGAATTATATCTTACCAAGATTATCTTTATTAAAGATGGAACAGTAATTTGTGAAACTATTGATGGTACAATAACAAATAATTTACACTGGACCAAAGGAAGAGTGATAGATAACGTTTATGATTTTACCTCAAGTAATTATAAAATAATGCATAAGGATAATCATAACTATTTGTTTTTTGAATGGAAAAATGGTGATTATATCTATGGCAAAAGAAAACCAAAATACTATGTATTTGTGAAAAAATAAAATAATAAATTTAAGAGTTAGTTCACTAGATAAAATGAATTAACTCTTTTTCTTTTAATAAAGTACTTATGGCTTTAACTTTATTCTATGATTATAATCTATTGTTTATATAGTTTATGATTTCTTGAGTTAATAGTAGAGTACACTTAAATTTATTTGTTATTGAATTTGATGTTATAATATTTGACATATCGGTTAAAAATTAGTAAAATATATAAAGTGGAAAGGTAGAAATAATAAGAATATGGAAGACTTAAAGATTGCTTTATTACAAATAACACCATCAAAGTCATTATCTGACAATTTACAAAAAGGAATTGAATATTGTGAAGCAGCTGCTAAAATGGATGCCGACATAGTGTTATTTCCAGAAATGTGGAGTAATGGGTATAATTTTGATGAAGGCTTTGAAAATGAAGCAATAACCTTGGATAGTCCATTTCTTCTTGAATTTCAACATCTCGCAAAAAAGTTAAAACTTGTGATTGGACTTACTTTTTTAGAAAAGACAAAAGGGAAACCTAAAAATAGTATTTGTGTATTTGATTCTGATGGTAACCTTGCTCTTCACTATTCCAAAGTACATACATGTGACTTTGGTGATGAAATAAAACTTACACCGGGTGATGATTTTTATGTT
This sequence comes from Bacillota bacterium, assembly GCA_963648435.1. Taxonomy (GTDB): domain Bacteria; phylum Bacillota_I; class Bacilli_A; order ML615J-28; family CAG-313; genus UMGS75. The sequence goes on along the minus strand of CAVJDT010000006.1, from coordinate 41,907 downwards.
TGTGATCTTAAAACAAGAAAAGGAAATATCAAGACTGGAGCGATGATCTGCTATGATCGTGAATTTCCAGAAAGTGCTCGTATCTTAATGTTAAAAGGAGCTGAACTTATTTTAGTTCCTAATGCATGCCCAATGGAAATTAATAGATTAGCTCAACTTAGATCAAGAGCATTTGAAAATATGTTGGCGATTGTGACGACTAATTATCCTAGTAGTGTACCAGATTGTAATGGCCATTCAAGTGCGTTTGATGGAATTGCTTATATGGAAGGTGTTCCTGGAAGTCGCGATACTTTAATTGTTGAAGGTAGTAGTGATGAAGAGATAGTTATTGCGAGAATTCCAGTTGATGAATTAAGAAAATACCGTGAGACTGAAGTGCATGGAAATGCATATAGACATCCTCATAAATATCAAGCATTAATAAAAGAAGAAATTAATTACCCATTTATTAGAAAGGATTATCGTAAATAATTATGCCTAGAATTATGTTTGTTTGTCATGGTAATATTTGTAGATCACCTATGGCAGAATTTATTATGAAAGATCTAACTAAAAATGATAGTAATTTTTATATTGCTTCATCCGCAACTTCAGATGAAGAAATTGGTAATTCTATATATCCTCCTGCTAAAAAGATTTTAAATATGCATCATATAACTTATACAAATCACTATGCTAGACAGCTAGAGGCAAGTGATTATGACAAATATGATTACATCATTATTATGGATACAAATAATGAATATAACATTAAAAGAATTATCAAAAGTGATCCTGGACATAAAATTAGAAAACTACTATCATTCATAGGAAGTGATGCTGATGTGTCTGATCCTTGGTACACTAATGAATTTGAAAAATGTTTTCAAGATATATATAAAGGATGTGTAGGATTACTTGATTATTTAAATAAAAAAGGTAGATAAACAAGAAATTATACAATAGTTTTTGAAATAAAAACGTAAATAATAAGAAAATTTGGTAATGTGAAAAATATATATATATTTATATAATTATTGGAATATTACCATCACTATAAAAAGGTAAAAGAAAAGAAGGAAGAATTAAATATGCCAGACATTAAAAAAATAGATGTTAATTTTAACAATCAAGAAAAATACGATAATATTAAATACTATAATCCGAAACAAACTAACAAAATCCATGTGTATGGTTTAAACTGGTTTAATGAAGATAAAAGATATGTTAGATTTCCTATATCGAGTGATGATATGATAAAAGGGCTTGCAGATGGACTTTATTATTTAGTTGAACAACCAAGTGGATGTATGCTTGCTTTTAAGAGTGATACAACTAGTCTTAAAATAAAGGTAAAATTAGGACATACTTTTGATATGGCTCATATGGCGTTTACTGGTCAAGGTGGTTGTGACTTATATATAGGAACAAAAAGAGAAGACCTAACATTTTTTAGAACTAGTTCTTATAACATAAAAGAAAAATCTTATGAATTCACTTATTTTACGGACTGGGATGAAAAAGAAAGATTATATCTAATTAATTTACCTCTTTATGCGGCAGTAGAAGATATAGAAGTTGGAATTGATGATAATGCTAAAATATTTAGTGCTAATGATTTATTTAATAAAGGTAAAGTTGTATGTTATGGTACTTCCATTACTCAAGGCGGATGTGCAAGTAGACCTGGTATGAGCTATACTAATGCTTTATCAAGAAGAATGGGATATGAGTTTTTAAATTTTGGTTTTTCCGGTAATGGTCGTGGTCAAAAAGAAGTAGCTAAACTCCTTTCTTCAATTGACAATGTTTCAATGTTTATTTTAGATTATGAAGCTAATGCTACTTTACCAATGTTACAAGCAACCCTAGATGATTTTATTAATATTATTAGAACAAGATATAAAACTACTCCTATTTTAGTTTTAAGTAAAATTAGAATGTCTATAGAAACTCATTTAGAAAAAAACAAGAAGTTAGAAGATAAATCACGTAATTTCCAACGACAAGTAGTAAAAAAACATCAAGAAACTGATGCTAATATATATTTTTATGATGGTCATAAACTTCTTGGTAAATATACTAAAGAAGCAACCGTTGATGGATGTCATCCAACTGATTTAGGTTTTATGATGATAACAGATAATTTAGAAAAATATCTAAAGAAACTTTTATAGGTGTGAAATGACTAAAATATATATATGCGATAATACAAAAAATAAAAAAAAATTAGAAGAAATATTGGCAGAAATTCCCACAAACATTGTTGAATTTCCTGATAAATATAAAATAACAGGAGATAAACTTTTAAGTGCGAGTGCTTGGTATATGCTATATACAGCCCTTAAAGAAGAGCATAATATTGATTTAGCTAAAGAACAAGTAGTAAAATTTATTAACCGAAAACCTTGTATTGATGGTATCTTTTTCAATATTAGTCATTCCTTTAATATAAGTGCTGTAATAATTTCTACTTTAGAATGTGGAATTGATGTAGAAATGGTAAACCCTGAAGTTGATTATGAACTTATGAGTAGAAGAATACTAAATAAAGAAGAATATTTCACATACCTTCATCAACATAGAGCCGCTTACTTTACAATGATGTGGACTAAAAAAGAAGCTATGTTCAAATATCTTGGTACAGGGATTGTCTTTAATCATTTTAAACTTCTTGATATAAGTAAAGTTCAAACAATAGAACTAAAGGATAGTAAAAACAATTTGTACTATTTATCTTATAGAATAAATGATGAAAAAGTAGAAGAAATACACCAAATAATAATTTAAAAAGAGACATCATTTCACCGTGATGTCTCTTTAGGCATATTTTAATTATTATCGAGGATATAGTTAAGTAGATCAGTAGGACTATCAAAAATTAAATCAGCATCATAAAACTGTAGTTCTTCTTTTGTTCTAAATCCCCAACTAACACTAAGCCCCTTTATCCCCGCATTTTTTGAGGTAAGAATATCAACTTCAGAATCTCCTACATAATATGCGTTTTGTTTTTCTTCATTAAGCAAGTTAAGAGCTTCATACACCGTATCAGGATAAGGCTTTTTTCTAATTCCTTCTTTTTCACCAATTGCAACATCAATGGTTTCATTAAAAAAATATTCTCTTAAAAAATTAACCGCTTGATAACCTTTATTAGATACAATCGCAAGCTTAAATCCTTTTTGTTTAAGAGTGTTAAGCATATCCATAATGCCTGGGTATGGTGCTGTTTTCGTAATCGCGTTAACTAGATAGTATGCTTTAAAATCCTGAAGAATAGTTTTAAATTCTTTATTTTTTTTACCTTTTGGTACAGATAATTCAATTAATCTTTCCATTCCATTACCAAGAAATTGTCTTACTTCATCTTTTGATTTTTTTGGTAAATAATGTTTTCGTAAAGCATAGTTAACAGCAGTTGTCAAATCATCTAAAGTATCAAGTAGCGTTCCATCTAAGTCAAAGATAATAGTATTATGCATAGTTAGTCTCCTTATAGTCCATATTATTATATAATTATGTTTATTTTTTGTCAAACAATCACATAAAAAGATTGTGTTTTATTTTAAAAAAAGCAAGTATAATGGTATAATATTCACAAAGGGGTTGAACATATGGATAATAAGTATTTGAGCGTTTATGAAAAACAAAAGAAATATTTTTTAACAAAAGAAACATATAATTATGCATTTCGAAAACAAATGTTATTAACATTACAACAAATGCTTATAAAAAATGAAAAAGCAATTATGGAGGCTTTATATCTTGATCTTGGTAAAAGCAATTATGAAGCCTATATGACTGAACTTGGACTAGTTCTTCATGATATTAATTATGCGATAAAACACTTGAAAAAATGGATGATGCCAAAACGTGTAAAAACCAATCTTTCAAATTTTCCATCTAAAAGCATGATTTATCATGATCCATATGGCGTATGTCTTATCATGTCTCCATGGAATTACCCCGTTAATTTAGTTTTTGAACCATTAATTGGAGCGATAACTGGGGGAAATACTTGTATTATTAAAATGTCTGAATATAGTACTAATACATCAGTTTTATTAGAAAAATTATTTAATGAAACTTTTGATGAAAAATATATAAAAGCTTATCATGGTGATGTTTCAGAAACAACCGAAATCTTAAAACTACCTTTTGATTTTATCTTTTTTACAGGTAGTGAGCAAGTTGGGAAAATTGTTATGGCATCTGCCGCACCCCATTTAACAAAAGTTGTTTTAGAACTTGGTGGAAAAAGTCCTACAATTGTTGATGATAATGTAAATATAGAACTTGTCGCCAAAAGAATTGCCTTTGGTAAAATCATTAATGCAGGACAAACATGCGTTGCCCCTGACTATATATATGTTCATGAAAATATCAAACCTCAATTCATTCAAACCTTAATTAAAGAAATCAAATTAATGCTTGGTGATAATCCATTAACAAACCCTGATTATCCTAAAATTATAAATGAAAAACATTATCAACGAATATTAAATTTAATTGATCAATCAAAAGTAATATATGGTGGTAAATCATGCAATTTACGAATTGAACCTACAATTATGGATAATGTAACATATGATGATGCCATTATGCAAGAAGAAATTTTTGGACCGATTTTTCCAATTATGAGTTTTAAAAACATTGATGAAGCCATCTTGGATATTGAACATCATCAAAAACCACTTGCATTATATTTATTTAGTAACAATAAAGAAATTAAGAAAAAAATTCTCAAAATGCGTTTTGGTGGTGGATGTATTAATGATACCTTAATGCATTTAAGTAGTGAAACTTTACCATTTGGTGGCGTTAACAATAGTGGGATGGGAAATTACCATGGTAAATATAGTTTTTCCACTTTTACAAGAGAAAAAGGAATCCTTAGTAAAAGTACTAACATAGATATAAAGTTAAGATATCATCCATATAATGAAAAGAAACAAAAAATAGTAAGAAAAATACTTAAATAGTAAAGGAGGGTAAGATGAAAGAACAAACTATTACAAAACAAGCCATAGTACAATCGTTCAAACAACTAATGAAAAATAAATCATTTGATAAAATCTCAATTAGTGATATTACTACTACTTGTTATTTAAATAGACAAACTTTCTATTATCATTTTCAAGATAAGTATGAACTAATGAATTGGATATATTATAATGAAATCTTTTTACCGCTTGTAAATGAACTAAATAATGAACATTATGAGGAAGCCTTTAAAGGAATGTTTAATACAATGTATCAAGAAAAATATTTATATACTAATGCTTTATCAATGAGTGGTGAATATGGTTTCAAAGAATATTTATATAAAGTGTTAGAAGAATTAGTTAAAACATTATTAGATAACAAAAAAAGCCAAGATATAAAATTTTATACCTATGGCTTGGTTGGTACTATTATTGATTGGGTTCAAACAGGAATGAAAACTTCACCTGATGAACTCGCAACTTGGATGAGTGAAAAATTTAACAAAAAGTCTTAAAGAACCAATCCTTTATTTCTTTAACATTTCCTTTTTCAAGTAAAGATAACAAAGAATGATATAGTTCATCTTTTTTAAATTTAAGGCTTTCATTGAATGTTGATGAAAGACCAAGCTCAATTAAATTCCTTGCACATCTAGTAGGAGACTTAGTAATATTTTTTAGTAATATATCGATGTTTACATCAATTATTATAGCTTTAAAATCTTTGTTAAACATATCTTCACCTCATCATACATTAAAATTATAACAAAAGTATGATGAAAAGTAAATAGACAAGTAGCACTATTTGTCTAAAAAAAAGACAAGCATAATTTTTTGTCTATTTACAAATAATATTAAAAAGAATAAAATATTATTAAAGAGTAAAACTCTTTAATAATAGGAGGAAATAAAATGGAAACTAAAAAATTAGAAGACCAATTAAAAAGCGTTGTTTATGTAACAGTAGGCGCTGCGGCTGTACTTGCAAAAAAAGCAAAAGAATTAGTTAGTGAATTTGAACAAAAAGGCAAGGAAACTTGTGAAAAATGTCAAGTAAGTAATGAAGAATTAAAACACAACATTAAAGAAACAGTAGATAAAGCAATTAACGTTACCATCATCAAGGATGAAACAACAGACGAATTTATTGAAAAAATGGATGATTTAAGTGAAGAAGAATTAACAAAGATTAAAGAAAAATTAGCAAGCCTAGAAACAAAACAAAGTGAAGAAAAGCAAGAATAAACATCGTTTTAGACAAATTACAAAAATATTACTAAGACATAAACTTCAAAAAGGTTTAACCCCAGTTAAAGTTAGAGAAACAATTGAGGATTTAGGCCCTACATATGTAAAGCTTGGACAAATCATGTCAACTAGAGAAGACATGATTCCTCTTGCATACTGTGAAGAACTAAGCAATTTAAAAGAAAACGTCAAACCATTATCATTTGATATTGTCAAAGAAGTAATTGAAGAAGAATTACAAAAACCAATTAATCAAGTTTTTTCATCAATTGAACCGATCCCAATTGGCTCAGCTTCAATTGGTCAAGTTCATATTGCAACCCTTTTAAATGGAGAAAAAGTGGTTGTAAAAGTTATGCGACCACATATATATGAAATTGTGGAACAAGACTTTAAAATCCTTTCTTCCGCAATCAAATATTTAAACTTATTTACTAGTTTAGATGAAGTAGTTGACTTAAATATAATTTTTGAAGAAACTTTAGAAGCTATGAAATTAGAAATGGATTTCTTAAATGAACAAAACAATATCAAGTTATTCGCTAAAAATAATGAGAATAAAAAATACATTAAATTACCTAAAACTTATGATGAATATACCACAAGTCATATTCTAGTGATGGAATATATCTCAGGATATAAAATCGATGATATCGATACATTAATTAAAAATGGATATGATCCTAAAGAAATATGTGAAAAACTAGTTGAAAACTTTACAGAACAAATTGTAGATTTAGGCGTATTTCATGCCGACCCTCATAGTGGTAACATTTTAATCAGTGATGGTAAAATTGTTTGGTTAGATTTAGGAATGATAGGTTTGATATCTAAAAAAGATCGTAACTTGTATAAACGTGCCATCAAGGCAGTAATCAGAAATGATATATATGAAATTAAATCAATTATCTTAACAATTGGGGTATGCCGACATGAAATTAATCATGCAAAATTATACCAAGATATTGAAAATATGATGTCAAAATATTTAGATATGGATATTAATGAAATGGATATGGGAATACTTCTTCAAGAAGTTATGGGAATTGCTTTACGTAATGGCATTAGTTTACCAAAAGGGGTAACGCTGCTTGGAAGAAGCATTGTAATTATTCAAAAAGTAGTAGCCACTTTAAATCCCAATGCCAATTTAATGGATTTCTTTAGTGCCCATGTCAAAGACAATTACCAAGAAGAATTAAATCCTAAAGTTAAGGTTCCAGAAATTGCCAGAAAACTTTATAAAAGTGCCTCAAAATCTGCGGAAATTCCGGCTCAAGTATCAGATTTATTAAACCTAACGATTAGGGGTGAACGTCACTTAAATGTGGAAATTGTAAATTTAAGGGAAAACGTCAATAAAGTTAGTCGAATTGTTAATCGATTAATATTTGGAATTTTAATTGCAAGTATGATTTTTTCAATTACAATTATTTTAACTGCACTATTACTAAAAATTAAAGCATTATGGTTTAGTATTGTCATGGGAGTGCTTGTGGTGATGGGGGTAATATGCGTAATTTTCTTTATTGTGATGTTGTCGATTAGTATGTTAAAAGAACGAAAAAAGTAAGAAAAAAAGTTGTGCTTCCTAGCCTATAAAATATGCATTCTAGATTTAAATCACTTGCAAAAATACAAAAATTGTGCTATAATATTTAAAAATAAATGGAAAGGAGGCCTAGCTATGACTGAATATTTACTTTGCTTAGATAATGTTTTAGCATTAGTCTTGTTATTTTTTATACTATGTAATTATCATATTAGTAAGTCAACATCTACAATTGTTGGTACCATTGGCATTATCGGAATGGCTATGGCTATATGTTCCTACACTAAAGAATCAGGTTTATATGTTACCCTTATCGCTGCACGTTATGGTAAACCCTTACTTAATTTAATTACAAAAGTAAGATTTACACCATCTCGTTCAATGCCTGATTTAAGTAGTATTGATTTATCAGTTATTCTTCGAGCAACATACTATAAGTTTATAACAATGCTTTGTGCACCAATTACTTGTTATATGGTTGATATACGTCAAAAACTAATCGAAATTTATCAAGAAATTGCGATTGGAATGAAAAACTTATTCATGCCTAAAACAAGAAATAATACCTTTTTATATAGTTAATGATACAAACTGCTAGTGATCCTAGTAGTTTTTTTATGCTTTTTTTCTAAAAACATGGTATAATAAGGATAGAAAGGAATGATAAAATGAAAGTCTGCCCTTATTGTAACGGTATTACAGAAGAAAAAAATGCGATTAAATGTGCAATTTGTGGCAAGGATATTACTAAAGAAAAAGAATATCTTCAAGAAGAATTAGAAGACGAATTAGTAAAAGAAGATATAAACAAAAATATTCAAGCCCGTAAAATGAAAAAAATCAAAAAGAAAATAAGCATATATTTAGGATTCATTTTAATCATTGCTTTAATTATATCGATAAGTATTTTGTTAAAACCTAAAGGATATGTCAATATTTCCCCTAATACCTATAAGGCAAGAATTGGTGACCGAATTGCCATAAACCTAGAATATGGTGGAAAAATAAGTGATAAAGACGTTGAACTAGAAATTGTAAGTAGTGTTTATGATGGGAAAAAAATAAGTTTTAGATATGAAATAGATGGTAGTATTTGTTATATTAACTGTTATATGGCTGATCAATTAACCTTAAAATTTAAAGTAAAAGATAATGGTGAACAATATAAATATAATAATATTGTTAATATTTCCATTGAGGAGTAATATTATGAATAGATATGATGAAATAATGGATGATAGTCTTATTCCGGCTGCTAACCATCATTTAGGAAGCAATATTCATGTTCTTCGTGAAGAAGGAAGAATGTCAATAAATGAACTTGCCCAAAAAGCAGAGTTAAACCCTAATTACTTAAAAGAAATAGAAAAAGGAAAAGTCATCCCTAATCCAAATGAAATCAAAAAACTTTTACCATATTTAAGAATAAGTTATTATGATATAATGACAAGAGATATATATGAAGAAAGAAAAAACACTGATAAAAAATTAAGGGGAAGTAAGGAAAGAAATAACTATAACTGGTATTATGGTAGTAAAAAAGTTATAGTTTTATCACTTATATACCTCATTAGTGTTCCTTGTTTATATTTGTTTGGTTTATTTGTGCTATACCCCTTAGTTAAAAATATATATATAGATACAATCATCTACAAGCAAATTGGCGATAATTTAAAATATATAATTGCCTATTTTCCATGTGCCATAATCAGTGGTATAATTATTGTAATTAAATTTTTGATAACCCATAATTATCACTTTATTTGGTGGCACATCTTCATTTTATCTTTGGCAATAACTGTTACCGAAGCCTTAGGTATAATTCTAACAATCCCTTATTATATATATACAATAGTTAATTTAATAATAAAGAAAGGACGTAATCATCGATGATTAGAAAATGCTTTACAATTAATTCAGCTCGTACCAGAGCGGATATATCAAGTTATGAAGACAACTTAATTAAAACTAATTTATTTTCAGGATGTGAAATTTTTTATCCTTATAATGTAAGTCATGAACAATATGAAGATTACATTGAAGGCGTAAAATCATACTTAAAATACCCTAATTTTGAAATTGTTTGTCACCTTCCATATGGTCGTGAAAACAACCTTGCAAGTCTTAATAATATTGATGAAATTATGACAAGACTAAAAAAAGGAATGGATTTTGCAAATATATTTAATGTCCATAAACTTACCATCCATCCAGGGGAACTTGATGGAACAGTTTCTAAGGAAGAAGCTGTTAATTTATCGATTATGCATGTTAAAGAACTTCTAGAATATGCCAAAAAATATAATATGACAATTATGATTGAAAATTTAGTTGGTTCACATGAATTATGCTTAACTAAAGAAGAAATGCTAGATTACTTATCGCATTTTAATCACCAAGTTATGATGACTTTTGACTGTGGCCATTGTCATGCTTCACATACTCTAAATAAAACTCCAATTAATGAATTTGCTTTAGCCCTAAAAGATTATATTGCTCATCTACATCTTAGCGATAATCATGGAACAACCGATGAGCATCAAGTTCTAGGTAGTGGAACAATTGATTTTGAAAGCTATTTTAAGACTTTAAAAGCCATTAATTATCAAGGTTTATATAGCTCAGAAGTATTATTTAAAGATTATCAAGATTTAATTAAAACAAGTAATAAGATAGACGAAATTGAAAATAAAATTAAGGAGGAATAAGATGGAACAAAAGACAATCATAGCTTTAATGTATGATTTTGATAAAACTTTATGTGAAAAAGATATGCAAGAATATAGTTTTATTCCAAGCCTTGGCATGAACGCGGAAGAATTTTGGGGTGAAGCTAACCGAATCGCTACTAAAAGCAATATGGATAAAATTCTAGCATATATGTATTTAATGATAAAACTAGCGAAAAAAAAGGATATTCCCATTACTAAAGAATCATTTATGAAACTTGGTAAAGATGTTGTTTTATTAAAAGGCGTTAAAGGCTGGTTTAAAAGAATGGAAGATTATGCAAAAGAATTAAACATTGAAATTGAACACTACATTATTTCTTCTGGCCTTGCAGAAATAATAGAAGGAACCACAATCGCCAAATATTTTAAGCGAATTTATGCATGTGAATTCCACTATAATGAACGTGGCAACGCAGATTGGGCTCAACAAGCAATTAACTATACAACCAAAACGCAATTTATATTTAGAATATCAAAAGGTGTTTTAGATAAAATGGATGATTACACCCTAAATTCATATGTTTCCGAGGATGAACGTAGAATTCCATATCGTAATATGATATATATCGGCGATGGTTTAACGGATGTTCCTTGTATGACCGTAGTTAGATCACGAGGTGGTGAGTCTATCGCATTATATCATAAAAAAGAACGCAGTAAAGTATATAAACTAATTAAAGAAAATAGAGTAGGCTATATTGCAAAAGCTGACTATTCAGCTGGTTCAGAGTTAGAAACAACAGTAAAAAAAGTAATTCATAAAATGGCGATAAATGACAATTTAGCTAAACTTCATGTTTCGCAACTAAAAGAAATCTATGAGGAAGAAAGTGAATGATATGACTAACCAAGAAATCATTGATGAAATTAAGAGTAAATTAACTACTAATAAAGAAGAAAACAAAAAATACTTAAAAGAACAACTTCAAAAATATCGAAATGAAAAAAATGATCAAGTCGTATTTGTCATTACCCAACTTCTCTTTAGTTACTTAAATGAAGATGAACGTAAAAAATATGATAAAATAGCCTTTGAAATTTTAAACTATCGTAAACTACAATTTCAACAATCCAATAAATTAATTAAAGAAGGAAAATTAGATGAAGCTAAAAATATCCTTTTAAATCTTGTACAATCATATGAAAAAATAGAAAGAGTAAGAGATAAAATATACTTTGATTTTGAACAACTAATTGAATATATAATTTACTGTGAAAGCGTAAAAAGGTCAAAAGAATTAGATATTCACCGTTTTCCGGAACCAATTACTTACTTTTATTTTCAATTAGGCTGCATTGAAGTTGAAAAGAATAATCTAGTTGACGCTGCTATCTTTTTTAATAAAGCCTTAAAGTATAATCCTTGTGGTTTATATTTATATGAAGAACTAGTTAAGTTATATCTAAAAGAAGAAAATTATGATAAAGCTTTTGAACTAACCAAACAAGCTTTAAGTTATGCATATAAAAAAGAACAATTTGCTTTTTTCTATCAAGCACTTGGCTTTTTTTATAAAGTTAAACAAAAATATGATATAAGCATTGCAAGTTTTATTGTTAGCGATCACTTTGCGGGGGAAGCTTTCAACAAAAATGAAATTGCCAAAATAGTTAAAGTAGCAGGTTACATCAAATTTGAAAAGCCCGAGGATATTCTAGAATTATTTGCCAAAGAACAAATTAATTATGGTCCTTCCAAACAATTAATTGAAACAGTTAATGACTTTATTAATTATTTCAAATTCACTAAAAACGATGCTAGTTTAAGATACCTATTAAAAATTATGGTTGACTTAACTGATTCTGATTATTATCAACAACAATTAACAAAATTAGAGGAATTAAAAAATGAAAAAAAGTGAAAAAATTCAAGCTGTAAGTTTAATCATTTATTTAATTGCTTGTGTTACAGGCCTTGTACTTATTTTAGTATTTAAAAATATATATGCTATTTTGACTTTTGCATTAGTTTTAGTTATAGGTTATTTGTTAATGCATCTTCTTCATAGTATTAACTATTATTATGTTTGTCCAAAATGTAAACACACTTTTAAAATAAATGTACTTGAAGATATCTTCTCTCATAATGGGGGAAAACTAGGCAAGAAAGTAACGTGCCCTTCTTGTGGTGAAAAAGCTTATATGAAGGATGAACCAAAATAAATAATTACACTATACTAGGAATAACTTATAAGTTATTTTGGTATAGTGTTTTTCTTGACTGTTAATGGTTTCTATTATATAATTATATTATAAATTGAAACTAAGTTTCAAATTGAAAGGAGGACCCAATGAATTCATGTCGAAATTATCAAACTAGACAAAAAACAGTGATATTTTCCCTTCTTAAGGAACATCCGGAAAGACACTTAACTGCTGAACAAATGTTAACCATATTAAAAGATGAAAATACTCCCGTTGGAAAAGCAACACTATATCGCTTTTTAGATTCCCTTGTAGAAAGTGGTGAAGTAAACAAATATGTGATTGATAATATTTCTTGTTATCAATATGTAGGTACGAGCCTCAATTCACAAAATTGTTTTCATTTAATTTGTGATCATTGTGGTAAACTCATCAATGCAAGTACAGAAGATATAAAAAAAATAAATGAAAAACTAGAAAAAAGTTTAAACTTTAAAATAGATAATACTAAAACCATTTTATATGGTATATGTAAAGATTGTCAGGTGAAAACAAATGAAGAAAATTAATAAAATATTTGTTTTTATGGTTCTAATTATAGAATTAGTAGTTTTAACTAGTTGCGGGATCATTAATAGTGGTGCTATTTATAAAGCACAAATTGTAGCTACTCAGTACCCACAGTATCAGTTTGTAAAAGCAATTATTGGCGATAGTAAACAACTAAACAGTAAATTTGAAGTTTCGTTACTTGTACCACCTGGTGCTGATTCACATAGTTTTGATTTAAGGGTTAATGATTTAATTGAAATAAAAAATGCTGATTTGTTTTTATATACAAGTGATGAAATAGAACAATGGGTAAAAAAACTAGATATTAAAAAGTATACCAAAGTTGTTGATTTATCCGAAGGAATAGAAATGCTTGAAGTCGAAGAACATGAACATCATCATGACCATCAAAATCATGAGTATGACCCTCATTATTGGCTTTACCCAAGAAATGCGATAAAAATGGTGGAAGCAATAAGAGAGGCAATGATTAGCCTAGTAGAAGATAGTGACTGTCAAAATCAAATTAAGATAAATGCCAATAATTATATAAGTCAACTTGAAAAAATAGATAGTGATATTATTAAAATAGTTAGTGCCGCGAAAACTAAAAAACTATATTTTGGTAGTCCTTTCTCATTTTATTATTGGACACATTATTATAATCTTGAATATGTATTAACTTATGCAACATGCTCAGTAGAAGTAGATCCATCGATAAATACTATTATTAATGTAATAAATCAAATGAAAGAAGAAAATGTCAAAGTTATCTATATTAAAGAATTATTAAGTGATAGTGTTGCAAAAATGATAGCCGAGGCAACAAGTGCAGAAATTGTATTACTACATTCTTGTCACAATGTTAGTAAAGAAGATTATGATAATAATAAAACATATATAGAAATTATGAATGAAAATATTATAGCTTTAGCTAAAGGATTAAATGTAGATTATGAAGAAGTAATGGGGGGTGAAGAACAATGATATTAGAATATAAAGGATTATGTATAGGATATGACCATAAAGCTATTATTAAAGATATTAATATGGTAATAAATGAGGGCGATTATGTATGTGTATTTGGGGATAACGGGATAGGAAAAACAACTTTTCTAAAAACAACACTAGGTTTACTTCCTCCTATTCGTGGTCAAATTAAAAAAGGAGAAGAAATCGAAAACAATATGATCGGCTATTTACCTCAAAAAGCTAAGATTCCAGGTGAATTCCCTGCCTCAGTTTTTGAAGTTGTTCTTTCTGGATGTGTTAATAGATTACGCTATTTCCCATTTTACCGAAAAGCCGAAAAACAAATGGCTCGTGAAAATATGAAACTACTAGGAATTACCAACCTAGCTAGTAGACCATTTAGAGAATTATCAGGAGGGCAACAACAAAGAGTTTTACTTGCAAGAGCTTTGTGTGCAACCAATAAATTATTAATTCTTGATGAACCATTTACAGGATTAGATCTTAGTACAACTGTTTCATTATATAAATTATTAGATAAAATAAATAAAGAACTTGGGGTAACACTTATAATTGTTTCGCACTTTAAAGAAGAAATAATTAATCATGCTAACAAGATAGTTCAACTTGAACAATCTAAAGTATTTTGTGGAACACCTGAAGAATATAAGGATAACTATATAATTAATAAAACGACAAGTAATATCAAAGGGGGTGAAAATAATGCGTAATTTATTTGAAAATTTAGACATTATTAAATATCCACTATTAGTAGGAATACTACTTTCTTTAACCGCCGCCGTATTAGGTGTTGTTTTAGTCTTAAAACGTTATTCTATGATTGGTGATGGTTTAAGCCATGTTAGTTTTGGAGTGTTCGCGGTAATCATGGCTCTTACTCCTCTTGTAGATGAAATGGTGACATATTTTGCGATACCTATAGTCATGGTAATAGCTTATATTCTCCTTAGAATTGGTGAAAGCACAAAAATAAAAGGGGATGCGGCTATAGGATTAATATCGAGTGCAGCCCTTGCTATAGGTTATTTTGTAGGTTCACTTAGTGAAGGATTCACCAAAGATATTAATAGTATGATGTTTGGTAGTATTGTCCTTGCTAGTAGAAAAGACTTCCTCATCATTTTACCGGTTTCATTATTAGTTATATTTATTTTTGTATTTTTATACAATCGTATTTTCTGTGTTACTTTTGATGAAGAATTTGCAAAAGCAACAGGAATTAAAACCAAAATATACAATATGTTTTTCGCATTATTTACAGCCGTTACGGTTGTAATTGGCATCAAAATTATGGGAGCCCTCCTAATATCAAGTTTAATTATTTTACCAGCCCTTTCTGCCATGCAAGTATTTACAAAATTCAAAAAAGTTATAATTGCATCAGCTATTATTTCAGTTGTTTGTTTCATTGTTGCTTTCTTTGCATTTGCGAATTACTCTTCCGCGTCAAGTGTTGTTATTGTTAACTTAATTGTCTTTATGCTATTTTCGGTGGTTGGAATTATCAAAAGAAGATTTGCTAAAGTATGAATGAAGAAAAATTACAATATGCTAAAAATAAAGTAAAAGATCCTAATGAAAATATTTCAATAGGTATTCAAAAAGAAAAAATACTTCATAAAATAATGAAGTACTACTTAGAAAAAGATAACAAAAAGCATGAAATAAAAGTAGATAGAATGTTTGCGGATATAAAAGTTGATAATCATATATATGAAATACAAACGCAAAACTTTAATATGTTAAGACATAAATTAGATGTATTTTTGCCAAGTTTTAAAGTAACAATTGTATATCCCGCATCAAGAGTCAAAATACTTTATATAATTGATGAAAATGGGGAATTAGTGAAAACCACTAAATCACCTAAAAAAGGAACACCATTTAGTGTACTACCCGAACTTTATAAAATAAAAAGTTATTTAACAAATCCTAATCTTGATATTAAAGTTATATATTTAGATATGGATGAATACCGTACGCAGACACCTAAAAAGCATTATCGGTCTAAAGGCTATGAAAGATATAAGCAAGTGCCACTTTCAATAGTTGAAGAATATGAATTAAAAAATAAGAATGATTATATAAGACTACTTGCTGAATATAATATAACAGATTCATTTAAAGCCTTAGATTTTAGTAAGGTCACAAAACTAAGTTATAGTAAAACTTCAGCTGCGATTCAAGTGTTAAAATCATTAGGTGTAATTCAACTATCTAAAAAAGATGGAAGAAAAAATATCTGGAAAGTAAATAAAGAAAATTAGAGTTAGTGGTTCTAAACTAACTCTATTTTTTCCATAAATTATTCTTTTAAACCTTGAGCTATTGCTTTAGATAATTGGTCGGCACAACTAGTTGAGCGTGACCCACAAACATTACCCGAAAGAACATTCATTGCTTGATTAGCATCTGCCCCCTCAAGTAACTTGGATATGGCAGAAAGATTACCAGGGCATCCTCCTTGAAAATGTAAGTTGTGGATTTTTCCTTCATCATCAATATCAAAACTTATTTGTCTAGAACATACACCAATAGGGGTGTAGGTAATGTGTTTCATAATATCACCTCGGCTAATATTATACAATATGTCAGTTTTCTTTGCAAAACTTTTGCAATGTGGTATAATATATACAATATGTTGAAAGGAAGTATCACAAAATGATTTATTTTGACAATGCATCAACAACTAAACCAAACCCGGCTATTATAGATTTGTATACAAAAATTAACCATGGATATTGGTATAATGAAAGTAGTACCCATCAGTTAGGAATTACATCTAAAACATTACTAGATAGAGCGATAACCTCAATTTGTCGTACCTTAAATTTAAAAAACAAAAAAATAGTGTTTACAGGTAGTGCCACAGAAGCTAATAATCTTGCTATATATGGAATATGTAAACAATATGTTAATCAGAATAACCACATCATTACATCTAAAGTTGAACACCCTTCGGTTTTAGAATGCTTTCAAGATTTAGAAAAACAGGGTTTTAATGTGACATACTTAGATGTTGATGAAAATGGGATTGTTGATTTAGAAATGTTAAAAAATAGTTTAACAAAAGATACCATTTTAGTTTCTATTATGTGGGTAAATAATATAATTGGTAGTGTTCAACCAATAAAAAAAATAAAAGAAATATTAAAGGATTATCCAAGAGTTAAATTTCATAGTGACTTAGTTCAAGGAATAACTAAACTAGTCCCTGATTTTGATTTAAATGACTTAGATTTAGCAACATTTACAGCCCATAAGTTACATGGCTTAAAAGGTACAGCTGTGCTTATTTTAAATGATAAAATAAATTTAGAAAAAATCACTAAAGGCGGTCATCAACAAAATAATATGCGTGGGGGAACAGTTGATGTGGCTGGTGCAGTATGTCTTGCTAAAACACTAGAATACGAAAATAGTAAAATTGATGAACGATTAAAAATTGTAAATAAATTATATAATTATTTAATAGATGAATTAAGTAAGTTACCTTATATTATTATTAACAACAGTAAAAAAGAATATTCACCATATGTATTAAACTTTAGTTTAAAAAGTCTAAAAGGAGAAACCTTTATGCATTATATGGAACAATACCAAATATATTTAGGTTATGGTTCGGCATGTAATGCTAAAACTAAAGCCTTAGAAAATACGCTAATGGCTGTTTATAATGATTCTTTAAGAGCAAGTAACGCCGTTAGAATAAGTTTATCAGCCGATAATACAACTAATGAAGTGGAATATTTTATCCAAAGATTAAAAGAAATAGGAAGTAAGTAATATGGAAGATCACATTTTAATAAGATATGGAGAATTAAGTCTTAAAAAGACCAATCGTAGACAGTTTATTCAAAAAGTAACAAATACGATTAAAAGAGCATTAAAAGATTTTGAAACATTAGAATATGAATCACGTGGTATGCGTTTTTATATTCATTTAAATAATACCCCATCAATCGAGGTTATAAAAGTTTTACAAAAAATACCAGGTTTATATTCATTTAGTGTCGTTGAACGAACTAACTCTAATATTTTTGATATATGTGCATCGGCTAAAAGTTTAGTTGAAAACGAACTAAAAGAAGGTAAAAAAACCTTTAAAGTAGAAACCAATAGAGCTGATAAAAACTTCCCAATGACATCTCTTGAAATATCAAAAGAAGTAGCAAGATACTTATTTAAAAATATTCCCAACTTACAAGCTGATGTTCACAATCCTGATTTTACGCTTGATTTAGATGTTAGAGTTGAAGGAACATTCCTTTTTACGAAAACATACATGGGAATGGGAGGACTTCCTGCAGGTTCACTAGGCCGTGCAACGCTTATGATATCTGGGGGAATTGACAGCGTTGTGGCTGGATACTTAACAATTAAAAAAGGCGTATCAATTGATGCAATTCATTATGCCTCACCACCTTATACAAGTGATATGGCACTTCAAAAAGTTATTGATTTGTTAGAAATTATTGCGCCATATACAGAATATCAAAGTATTAATCTTTATGTAGTTCCTTTTACCAAACTCCAAAGTGCCATATATGGACATGTAAGAGAAGATTATGGAATTACCATTATGCGACGTATGATGTATCGAATCTGTGAAAGAATAACAAATGAGCGTGGTAATTTAGCAATTGTTAATGGTGAAAATATTGGCCAAGTTGCTAGTCAAACTCTAGAAAGTATGAATACCATAAATAGTGTTATAAAACTACCAGTTATTAGACCGCTCGCAACATTCGATAAAGCCGAAATTACCGATCTTGCTTTAAAAATTGGTACATACGAAACATCAATTAAACCCTATGAAGATTGTTGTACTGTCTTTGTCCCTAAACATCCTCAAATTAAACCAATGATTAAAATTGCGGAAAGAGAAGAACAAAAATTTGATTATCAAAGCTTAATTGATGAGGCATGTACAAATGTTGAAAGAATTGTCATTAAGGCTAATCGCCATTATGATTACATAAATAAAAAACTTTCCGTAGATGAAAAATTAGCAGAACTCATTTAGTATTATTTACCAAATAAAAAATGTTTAAATCTTCAAATTTAGGACATACTATTTTTGAGGAGGAGGTGAAATAATGAATAGCTCATCTTACAGAAACAAAACTGCAGTTCCATCAACAAATGGTGCAATCGCTCAAATGAAGAACGAAATCGCTAGTGAATTAGGTGTAAATCTTGGTCCTGATGCAACAGCACGTCAAAACGGTACAGTAGGTGGTGAAATCACTCGTCGTCTTGTATCTATGGCTCAATCTCAATTAGGTACAAAATAATAATGACTAATTGAAAGTGTATAAGGTAGATGTTATAAAAAATGACATTTACCTCATGCACTTTTTTCTTTTTGAAAACATTTACATCATTACTTGTATTCTTATGAATAGAAATATATTTTTTAATATGATAAAATAGATAAGGCAGGTGATTTAAATGAGTAGTTTTCAGATATTAATGAATGCCTTTGGAGGTATGGCTATTTTCCTTTATGGTATATATATAATGGGAGATGCCTTAAAAGGTTTAGCTGGGAATAAACTAAGAACAATAATTGAAAAATCCACAAATAAAGTGTGGAAAGGTATCCTAGTTGGTCTTGTCCTCACCGCCATAATTCAATCATCATCAGCTCTTACCGCGATTGTTATTAGCTTGATAGCGGCTGGTCTTATGACTCTTCCTCAAGCTATTCCAGTAATCATGGGAGCGAATATTGGCACCACTGTAACTTCCATTTTAGTTGGTTTTGATATTGGTGGTATATCATTAATATTTGTTACAATAGGTGTAATTGTTGTTTTCTTTATTAAACAAAAAAAGATTCATTATGCAGGTCTTACAATCCTTGGTTTTGGTTTACTTTTCTTTGGTTTAGAAACCATGGATACAGGTTTAACAGAAATAGTAAATAATCCCGGCTTTACAGAAATAGTAAAAGCCTTAGATAACCCTTTCTTAGGTATTTTAACAGGTACTCTTTTAACGGCGGTAGTCCAATCGTCATCAGCTCTTATTGCGATTGCTCAACAAATATATGCAACCCCTCTTGCGGATGGATCACATAGTATTTCGCTAATTGCAACTATTTCCATTATCATTGGTTCAAATATTGGAACCACTGTTACAGCACTATTGTCATCGCTTTCTTCCTCAAGAAATGCAAAACGTGCTGCTTTATCCCATTTGTTATTTAATATAACTGGTTGTATTATCTTTTGTATCTTTCTATATCCGTTTACTAATTTAATTCAAGCAATGGAAGATAATATCCCGTATTTTACCAAAAACCCTGCACATGTAATTGCGGTTGTACACATTGTATTTAATGTGGTAACTACCCTTGTCCTTTGTTGGTTTGTAAAACAATTAGTTAAGATTGTTGAAAAAATAATTCCGCTTACGGAATCTGAAAAACTAATTAAAGGCGTAGATAATTTAGAACCTTCATTAATTGAACAAGCCCCAGTACTTGCCATCGCAAATGCTAAACAAGTTACAATCGATATGTTTCAAATAGTTTTACAAATGTTTGATGATACCAAAAAATATATCAATGCAAATGATAATAAACTATTTAATCGCATCAATAATTTAGAAGATGTCACAGATAATTATGATAATAAACTCCATGACTATTTAGTACAAGTATCTAGCTCAACCCTTAGCTTTGTGGCTATTCATGAACAAGCAATTTGTTTTGATACAATTAGAGATTTAGAGCGAATTGCTGACCACTTATTAAATCTTGCTGAATTTATGGAAGAACGTTATAGCAATAATTATATTTTCCAAGAAGAAACTTTAAATATGATTAATCATTTATTAGAACTTTTAACTTCCATGATTAATGATGCCTATGTTTCATTCAAAAATAGTGATAAGAAAAGTGCAAGAAGAGTTAGAGCAACAGAACCTCAAATTGATGAATTAGAAAAGAAATACCGAAAAGCAGAAGTAAATATCCTAACTAGTGGGGTTAATAACATTCTAAATGCGGACTTACACTTTGTTGATATTCTTGCAAATCTTGAACGTATTGGAGATCATTGTAATAATATAGCTGATAATATTTTATTTGAAAGTCTTCATGATATTGAGGATGAACAAAATATAGATTTAAACATGACTAAATAAGCAAGTAATAAAAGTAATACTAAATTACCATAGATAAAAGACTTAAGAACTGTAATATCAGGACTTAAGTTTTTATTTCACATTTATTGCGTAAAAGTTGTAAATGTGGTATATTATAACTAATTAGATTAGGTAGGTGCATAATGAAATATTCCAGTGAAATGTTAAGGGGAAATACCGAAACCATTATTCTAGCAATCCTGAAAAAAGGAGACAGCTATGGGTATGCGGTACTAAAAAGTATCAATGACCAAGGTGGTGGTATATTCGACTTAAAAGATGCAACAATTTATACAACAATTAAAAGAATGGAAAATGATGGTTTGATTACTACTTACTGGGGTGATGATTCTTCTACAGCGAGAAGAAAATATTATCATATTACAGATAAAGGCAAAAAATATTATGAAGAAAAATTAATTGAGTGGCATGAAGTTAATCACATTTTAAATAATTTAATTAAAGGGGGATCCGATAATGAATAATTTAAAAACCATTAATAAAATTAAAAGCACAGTTGAACGTAAATTTTCATATTATCCTGAAACTAAAGAAGTTTTAGATTTAAAAGAAGAATTGTTATCAATAATGATGGATAAATACAACGATTTAACTGATGTACCCGAAAAACAAAAATATCGTGAATGTATGGAAATTATGTCTTCATATAAAGAAGTTTTACATGATATTGAGAAAAAATCCTCACATCCTATTTTCAAAAACAAAATGCTTGCTTTTAGCATTTTTGGAACACTTTATTTTTTAACAGTTGTGATTGCATATTTAGCAATTAGTCAATTTATCGTTCATAGTTATCGCAGTACTTGTAGTATTGTAGTTATTCCAAGTATTATCTTTTTATTGATTACTTCAATATATATGTTTGTATATTGTAAAAAAACAAAACTAGAAGTATTAACAAGGATTTGTTTAGGATTAACCTTCTTCGCACTAGCAATAACATTATATGTAGTTCCTTGTTTTTTTCTTGCGACCGTAAAACATATATATATATGGCATCCAACATGGCTTGTCTTTTTAGTAGTAGGATATATATATCTTTTAGTTGATAAACTAGTATATCCTCATAGTTCTCCTAAGATGAGATTACTCCGAAATTGTTTAAATTTACTTGCACTAGTTACCACAATTTATTTGACTGTTTCTTTCTTCTTTGGCTATTGGAGTGTAACTTGGCTAATATTTGTTGTTTGCTTATTAGGCTGTGAAGTTTATATCTTATTATATATGAAGAGTAAACTATAGGGTGAAATATGAAAGTAATACAATCAGTTCAAAATGATATAATTAAAAATATTGATAAATTAAATGATAAGAAAACTAGAAATAATAAACAAAAGTTTATTGTAGAAGGCTACCATTTAGTAGAAGAAGCTTACAATCACTCATTATTAGAAGCCATCCTAACCACTAAAGAAGATGATTTTACAAAATATCAAAATGTTGACCAGTACTTAGTCAATAATCAAATTATTAAAAAACTATCTAGTACTGTTAATCCTCAAGGTATAATTGGAATTGTTAAAATGCCTAAAATATTACCACTTGATTGTTCTAAACCAAATATAAAAATAGTATTATTAGAAAGCATAAATGACCCTGGTAATTTAGGTTCAATAATTAGGACTGCCGCAGCCCTTGGATATGATGCTGTATATATGTCTAGTGACACCGTTGATATATATAATGAAAAAACTTTAAGAGCAACCCAAGGTGCAATTTTTAAGATTCCGTTTTATTATGGTTCTTTAATTGATGTTGTTAAAACATTAAAACAAAAAGGAATTAAATGCATTGGCACAAACCTTAAAAATTCAATTAATATTGATGATTTAACTAAGACCAACAAATTTAGTATTTGTTTTGGCAATGAAGCAAGAGGCATGTCAGAAGAACTATCAAAAGTGATGGATGTTAATGTGAAAATTCCAATGGAAAATAAAGTTGAATCTCTTAATGTTCTTTCCGCATCAAGTATTGTGATGTATACCCTTAAATAATTTAGAATAGGTGATTATATGATATATGATGTAATTATAATTGGTAAAGGCCCTGCTGGTATATCAACAAGTTTATATGCTAGAAGAAGTAACTTAAATGTATTAGTTATTGGCTTAGATGATAGTGCTTTATTGAAGGCTAAAGTAATTGATAACTATTATGGTATTTCCCATATTACAGGTAAAGAGTTATTTCAAAATGGTATTACTCAAGCATTAAATTTAGGTGTTGAAATTAAAACAGAAGAAGTAATATCCATTAAAAAGACTGAAAATGAAAAATCTTTAGAATTTGAAGTAACTACCCTTACTAATAAATATCAATCAAAAACAGTCGTTATTGCAAGTGGTACTAAACGTGTACTTCCTAATATTGCTAATTTAAAAGAATATAAAGATAAAAACTTAAGTTATTGTGCAGTTTGTGATGGTTTCTTTTATCGTGGTAAAACGGCTTATGTATTAGGTGATGGAACCTATGCAATAAGCGAAGCACTAGAACTTTCTAAAAATGCAAAAGAAGTAGTAATCCTAACAAACGGTAAGAGCCTAACCATAGTTAATGATAAAATTAAAGTGGAAACTAGAAAAATAAAAGCCTTTAAAGGTGATAATAGACTTTCACAAATAGTATTTGAAGATGAAGAAACCATTAATGTTCAAAGCTTATTTATTGCTTGGAAAAATGCTGGGGGATATGACTTTGCAAGAAAACTTGGAGCTTCTCTTCAAAATGATAAAATAGAAGTAAATCAAAAGATGGAAACAAGTATTCCAGGCTTATATGCTTGTGGTGATGTAGTTGGTGCTCCTTTCCAAGTAGCTAAAGCTGTATATGAAGGAGAAATTGTTGGCACAAGTTGTAGTGATTATTTAAAAAAATAAAATATAAAAAAGATTAGAATTTAGAGTTCTAATCTTTTTTCTTAAATATGTGCTTTAATTTTTTCTTCAACATCATTTTCAGATTTAAAACCTACAAATTGGTCAATGACTTTACCATCTTTAAACATAATAACATGAGGAATACTATATATACCGTATACTTCACATAAATGATGGTTATCATCTACATTAACTTTTACGATCTTTAGGTTATTATACTTTTCACTAATTTTTTCTAATACTGGTTTTAACATTTGACAAGGTCCACACCAGTCAGCATAAAAGTCAACAACAGTTAATTTAGGTTCATCTAAAACTTCTTGTTTAAATTCATTTTCATTTATTTGTTTCATAAAGGCCTCCTTAGTAGTATTAGTAAAACAAGATTAATTATACATTAAAACAACTACCACCAATGAATTCTCGCAATAAAGAATTACAAGGAATAATGCTTTCATCATCAATTGGTCTAAAATACTTTAGATATTTAATCAAACGATTGGCTACTATATATTCAGGATCAGTCGGTTTGATTTCCCGTAAAGCTGGAAGAGCATGAGTTCTAAGTACTGCTAGTTCATAAGTTAACTCAGAATTAAAGACATAGTTAGCTCCTTCTTGGTTCGGATAAATCCATTTAAATTCACCTTCACGAACTGATTGCCACATATCAATAGTACCTGATGCAGGACAATTTCTAAATTTCATATCTCTAACTATTCTTCTAATTAGACGTAAATCAGTCGTATTTAAAGGTGAATGATTGTCAATGTTAATCTGAACTTGTGGGGCAATATAAATCTTAAATTTTTGGTGTTTAGGAATTGATGAAGTTAGTTTTTCATTTAAAGCATGAATGCCTTCAATAATGATAGGACTATTAGCATCAACCCTTATTGTTGGACCGGCCTCCCTTTTACCCGTAGTAAAATTAAAATATGGGAGTGTAACTTCTTCACCATTAATAAGGTCAAATAAATTTTGATTAAATAATTCAATATCTAAAGTATTGATATGTTCTAAATCAACATTTTCAATAGTTGTATTTTGAATTTTCGCAATTTCTGCTTTAGTAAGATAATAGTTATCCATTGAAATCATTACTGGATTAATACCTCTTGACATTAATTCAATTCTTAAACGATTACAGAAAGTAGTTTTACCACTTGAACTAGGCCCCGCAATACAAATAAGACGAATATTTTCAATATCTTTATGGATTAATTCTCCAAGTTCCGCAAGCATATTGGTATGCTTAGTTTCGCACATTTGAATGAAATCAACAATATTACCTGATTCAATCTTTTGGTTAATATCAACAATAGTCTGAGTTTTTGTTTTTTGACCCCAAATATATGCTTGTTTTAAGGTTCTACCATATGTTGACTCTTCAGAAAATTCTGGTATTTTAGCATCTAATTCATAACGTGGATATTGAATAATTAGACCAGGGCTGTAAGGACGAATAATATATTTCTTTAAACATCCTGTTGATGGAACCACATATCCATGCATATAATCATAGTAATCGCCAATTTTGTGAAGGTGAATATTACTATCTGGTCGATACTTTAAAATAGCAATTTTATCAGTATGACCATACTTAGTATATATATCAATAGCTTCTTGCATGGTTAAGGTAACACGCTCAATAGGAAGATTTAAAGAAACAATTCGATTTACTTCTTTCTTAATATCTTCACAAAACTTAGTTAAATGAATATTTTTATCAAGAATTTGACAAAAGATTGAACGAGACACATTATAACTAAACCTAATCTTTAAATTAGGATAAAGATTATGACATGCCATCGCAATAACTAGTCTTAAACTTGCTTCATACGCTTTTCCGCCTTCAATGTTATCAAGTCCAATAAATTGAATTTTAGCGTTATTTTGTTTCTCAGTTAATACGAAACGTAGTTCTTTAATTTGACGATTAATCTTGCACACGCAATAGTTTGTTTTTTCATTTTCTGGTAAAAGGTCAAGAATGCGTGTTCCTTCTTGTACTTCTACATTTTGATTATTTATGTTGATGTTTATCATAAATCAACCCCCTTTTGTTTCTTTATATATATTATACCAAAAATAGAAAATAATTCAAGTAATTAAATATGTAATAGGAAAAATTCATTAATTAAAATGTTAATCAGTGTTATAACTTAGTAAGGATACACAGAAGAAGGTGTTATGTATGGCTAAGATTTTATTATGGTGATTAGCTTGAATAGTTCTTAAGAATATATAACAAAATTTTAAGAAAAGTTAAATCAAAACGTTGATAAGCATTCTTTCTAGATAGTACCCTCTTTAATTAACTTTTTTCACAAATAGTTTTATTTGACTTTTAATTATGGTTTGTGATATAATAATAATGTAAATAGTTATGATGGTGAGCATTTAAATGGCTCACTTTTTAAATGTTAGGAGCATAGTATAATGATTAACTTAGAAGAAATGAAAAAATTAGCCCTACCAATAATTGAAAAATATCATAAAATATTGGTTAGCTTAAAAAAAGTAAAAGAGTTTGGCATCAATAAAATAGTGTTTACAATTGATGATCCAGAAACCTTTATTTTAGATATTGATGAAGTAGCCTCAATTAATGAAGAAATACTAGATGAAATTAATGATTTAATTCCTGATGGTTATTATCTTGAAGTATCTAGTTTAGGGGCTGAACGTGAACTAATCACTGAGGATGATTATAAGCGTGCCATTAATCAGTATATATATGTTTCAACATATCAAAAAGTAGAAAATGCCAACAATTTAAAAGAATTTTATGGATATTTAAAATCTTATGATAACGAAAAAATAATAATTGATGCTATCATTAAAACAAGAACTAAGGAAATAATAATAACACGTAATAACATTGCGAAAATAAGACTCGCAGTTAATTTTAAGGAGAGTGAAGAAAATGATCAGTAAAGGATTTTATGAAGAACTAGAAATTATAGCCAATGAAAGACACTTAGATTTACAAGATGTATTTAAATCAGTTGAAACAGCCTTAATTAAAGCTTGTCAATTAGAAGGTGCAAAAGGAGAAATTAGTATTGAATTTAGCGAAGAACAAAAGAAAATAAGAATTTTTCAAACCTTCCATGTTGTTGATGAAATTGATCCAGAAGGTCCAGAAGGTCAAATTCTACTTGATGAAGCAAAAGAAATGCGTGCAAGAGTTAAATCAGGTCAAGACTTTAGAACTGAAATTAGTATTAGTTCAATTGGACGTAAAGGGGCAACTCGTTTTAAACAAATTTTTATCCAAAGTTTAAAAGAATTAAGTGGTAAAAGAGCATATGAATATTTCAAAGATAAAGAAGGCGAAATTATTACCGCAACCGTAATTAATATAAATGATTATATAATTGTTTTAAATATTGGAATGGATACCACGACAATTTTACCCCTTGATGAAACCTTACCAAGCGAAACATTTCAAATAGGTATGCAATTAAAGGTATGTATAACAAAAGTTGAAGAAACCGGCCGTGGTCCTAAAGTATATGTTTCTCGTACTCACCGTGATATTGTTAAACGTTTATTTGAAACCTATGTTCCTGAAATTGCAAATGGGGTTATTGAAGTAATTGCGATTGCCCGTGAACCCGGAAGCAGAACTAAGATTGGTGTTAAGAGTAATAATATCAATGTTGATGCAAAAGGTGCATGCCTTGGTCCATCAGGAAGTAGAATCAAACAAATTAATGAAGCTCTAAGTGGTGAAAAAATTGATATTTTTGAATGGAATGATGATCCTGTTAAATTAATAGCAGAAGCTCTTGCACCAGCTAAAGTTATCAGTGTTTTAGTTGAAGAAGAAGAAAAAAAGAGTATAGTAATTGTTCCCGATAAACAATATTCACTTGCAATTGGTCGAGGTGGCCAAAATGCTCGTTTAGCCTCTCAAGTCACTGGCTGGAAAATAGATATCAAAAATGAAAGCAAAGCATATGAATTAGGCATTAAATTTAAACCTAATGTTTACAATGTTTAGGTGATATATGGCTATAGTAAATAAAATAAAAAAAGTTCCACTTCGCAAATGTGTTGTAACAAACGAACAACACCCTAAAATGGAAATGTTTCGGGTAGTTAGAACCCAAGATGGTAAGGTTGTGTTAGATCCTACCGGCAAAGTTAGAGGACATGGTGCTTATGTTTCTAAGAAAAAAACTGCTGTTTTAACATCAATGAAAAAGAAAATCCTTGATCATCATTTAGAAATAGCAGTACCAGAAAACATATACAACGAAATGCTTGAAATTTTAGATAAAGAAGGTATTAAATAATTGGATAAAGTATGTAATTACTTAGGACTTGCAAAAAGGGCTGGTAAACTTGTTAGTGGCACTGATGCGGTCATGAAAAACTTAAATAAAAAGCAGATTAAATTAATATTTGTGGCGAGTGATTCATCACTGTCCACGATTGACAAGGTAGAAAAAAAAGCTTTTTTCTATCAAATCCCGGTAATAAAAAAATATTCAACTGATGAAATTGGAAAAAGCCTTGGTTCAAATAATCCTAAAGTCATAGGAATTACGGATATTGGCTTTACTAAAGCAATCTTAGTTGAATTAGAAAGAAAAGGTGACGAAAATGAAAGTCAAAGAATTAGCAGAAATCTTTAAAATATCATCTTCTGAATTATTAAATATTTTACCTAATGTTGGTGTTGATGTATCAGCCAAAGAAGAAACAATGGTTGATAAAGATGTAGAAAAGAAACTTGCCAAGCGTTATGGAGTTCCTTACCCCTTTAAAAAGCCTGCTCCTATAAAACCAAAAGTAACACCTCAAATTAAGGTTAAGCCAATAGAAGAACCTAAAAAGATAGAAAAGAAAAAGGAAGAGCCAAAAATTGTTGAGAAAACTCAACCAGAAATAAAAAAAGTGGTTTCTGAAAAACCAAAAGCAACCCCTCAAGTTAAGGCTAAGCCAAAAGAAGAACCTAAAAAAATAGAAAAAGTAGTAGTAAAACCAATCATTGATGAAATTGTTCAACCACGGGTTGATGAAGCTACCCTTGAAAAATATCAAGAATTTTTAGAAGATGATGAATATAATATTACTCGTGAAGCTAAAGGCACAAGAAGAAAAAACAATCAGGCCGAAGAAACGATAAAAGTTAAAAAGAAAAATAGTAACAAAAATCGTCATGAAAAGCTTAAAGAAAAAAGAACAAGTAATATTCCAAACAAAGAAGAAAAGAAAGACCATGTTTTATACTATGAAAATGGCATGACCGTAAGTGAGATTGCGGAAGCAATGAATATTAGTGTAACTGAACTTGTTAAAAAGTTATTTGTTTCAATGGGAATCCTTGCTAATGCAACCCAAAGTTTAGACCGTGATACGGCTGAACTTATCGCAATAGAATATGATTATGAAATCAAAGATAAACAAATAACTGATATGACAAGATTTGATGAAATGTCATTTGAAGATAAGGAAGAAGATCTTGTAATAAGACCTGCTATCGTAACAATTATGGGACACGTAGACCATGGTAAAACAACATTACTTGATACAATTCGTAGTAGTCACGTTGTAAGTGGTGAAGCAGGAGGAATTACACAACATATAGGTGCTTATCAAGTTGAAAAAAATGGACGTCTTATTACTTTTATTGATACTCCAGGACATGCTGCTTTCACAGAAATGCGAGCTCGTGGAGCCCAAATCACGGACATAGTTGTTTTAGTGGTTGCGGCTGACGATGGTGTTATGCCTCAAACGAAAGAAGCAATTGAACATGCTCAAGCTGCAGGCGTTCCAATCATTGTTGCTGTAAACAAAATGGATAAACCAGGTGCATCCCCTGATAGAATCAAACAAGAATTAACTGAATATAATCTACTTGCTGAAGATTGGGGTGGAGATACCATCTTTGTTCCAATTTCTGCACTAACTGGTAAAGGTGTAGATGAATTGCTTGAAATGATTGTTTTATTAAGTGATATGAAAGAATATAAAGCTAACCCTAATCGTTTAGGTATTGGTACTGTAATTGAGGCTAAACTTGATAAAGGCAAAGGCCCTGTTGCAACACTTCTTGTTCAAAACGGAACCATTAAAGTTGGTGATATTGTTGTAGTAGGTAACACTTATGGTAAAATTAGAGCAATGCAAAATGAATTAGGTCAAGCCATTAAATCAGCAGGACCATCAAAACCAGTGGAAATAACAGGTATTATGGAAGTTCCGTTTGCGGGGGAAAAGTTCTTAGTTATCAATGATGAACGTAAAGCTAAAGAAATTGCAGAGGCAAGATCATTTAATAAATTCAGTCAAGAAAAAGGTATTGGCAAAGCGGCATCTTTAAATGATATCTTCAAAAATCAAGAAGATGAATCCATAAAGAATTTAAACTTAATTGTTAAATGTGATGTTCAAGGTTCCATTGAAGCTATCAAAGGTTTACTTGATAAAATTAACATTGAAGGAACTAAAATCAATGTCATTAGTGCCCGTGTTGGGGGAATCACTGATAATGATATTAGTTTAGCGATTGCTTCTAAAGCAATTATCATTGGCTTTAATATTAGACCACTTGCTCAAATAACTGACCTTGCCAAAGAAAAAGGTGTCGAAATTAGATTATATAATATAATCTATAAATTACAAGAAGATATTGAAAATGCGGTTAAAGGTATGCTTGACCCTGTATTTGAAGAAAAATCAGCAGGTCAAGCAGAAGTTCGTGAAATCTATAAAGTAAGTAAGGTAGGAACAATTGCGGGAAGCTATGTGTTAAGCGGCAGTATTGTTCGTAATGGTGGTATACGTGTTATTCGTGATAGTATCGTTGTATATACCGGTAAAATAGGTTCCTTAAAACGTTTCAAGGATGATGCAAAAGAAGTAAAAGCAGGTTATGAATGTGGTATTACCATTGAAAACTATAATGATATTAAGGTTGGAGATATTCTAGAATGCTTTGTTATGGAAGAAGTAGAAAGGAATTAACATGTCATACCGTATCGATAGAATAGAGAAAATGATAGAAAAAGAATTAGCTTTAATCTTAAGAGATGAAGCTAAAAATGAATTATTAAAGTATGTGTCAGTTACAAAAGTAACAGTAACAAATGATTTATCACTTGCGACAATTTGGTATACTGTTTTAGGAAATCAAAATGAAAAAGAAGCAACTTCTAAACAATTAATTAGAGCTAGTGGCTTTTTAAGAAGTGAACTTGCTCACCATTTAGATTTACGCAAAACGCCTGAACTTCGCTTTAAATATGATGAATCACTTGAATATGGTAATCGTATTGATGCAATTTTAGATAGTTTAAAAAAATAAGGAGAAAACATATGGACCATTCACAAGTTTTAGAAAATATCAAAATAAAACTATCACTTGTTCCTAAAAAACCAGGATGTTACCAAATGAAAGATGAACACGGTAATATCATTTATGTAGGAAAAGCTAAAATCCTTCAAAATAGATTAAAGAGTTATTTTACTGGTTCTCATGATGCCAAAACCACAAAAATGGTCCAAAATGTTTATGATTTTGAATATATTATTACAAGTAGTGAACTTGAAGCATTCTTGCTAGAATTAAACTACATTAAGGAATATCGTCCTAAATATAATATTATGTTAATGGATGATAAAACATACCCTTATATTGTGATTACTCAAGAAACTCATCCTCGTTTAATTATGACTAGAGATGTAAAATTAAAAGGGAAAAAAAGGCCTTTAAAAATTTATGGTCCTTTTCCTAATGCTAAAGCATGTCGTGATACTGTTGAAGTATTAAATAAAATATACCCTTTTAGAAAATGTCATACTATTCCTAAAAAAAGTTGTTTGTATTATGACATGAAACAGTGTCTTGCTCCATGTATAAATAGCGTTGATAAAGATGAATATTCACAAATCATTAATAAAGTAAATGAGGTATTATCAGGCAGTAATCAACAACTTTTAAAAGAAATGAATAACAAAATGAATATCGCAGCTGAAAACCTTCAATTTGAAGATGCTATTGAATATCGTAATATTATTAATAGTATTAATGAATTACTAACCCCTCAAAAAATGACAATTCAAGATGGTAGAAATCGTGATATATTTGGTTATTATGTAAAAGATGGCATTGTTTGTGTACAAATACTTCATATGCGTTCAGGTAAATTAATTGAGCGTAGTGGTGAAGTCTTCGATATTATTGATAATTTAAATGATATTCTTTGTGAATATTTATATCAATTTTATGATGCTGATACAGTAGTAAAACCAGCAGAGCTGTTAATACCATATATTGAAGGATACGAAATATTAAAAGAAGCTCTTAATTTAAATGTGGTAGTTCCTGTAAAAGGAATAAAAAAACAACTAGTTGACTTAGGCTGTGAAAATGCTCAAAATAATTTAGAAAATATTCAAAAAATAAAGTTAATTAAATTAAGCAAAACCACTAAACCATTAGAAGAACTTGCTAGAATTCTTAATATTGAATATCCTAAAGTAATTGAAATATTTGATAACTCTAATATCTCAGGTGTATCTCCTGTAAGTGCAATGGTTACTTATATTGATGGAGTACCATCCCCTAAAGATTACCGTAAATATAAAGTAAAAACTGTAGATGGAGCAGATGACTACCACACAATGCAAGAGGTAATTGAAAGAAGATATTCAAGACTTCAAAAAGAACAAGGAAGGCTGCCTAATTTAATTATTGTTGATGGCGGTAAACCTCAAGTAAGAGCAGCAAGAGAAATTCTAGATAAGTTAGAATTAAATATAAATTTAATAGGCCTTGCAAAAGACGACAAACACCGTACTGATATGATTATAACTAGTAAGCTTGAAGAAGTAAAACTAGATAAAAGTAGTAATACTTTCTTAATTCTTGTTGCCATGCAAGATGAAGTCCACCGCTATGCAATTACCTACTTCAAACAAACACACACCAAAAACTCCTTTACTTCAATTTTTGATAATATTAAAGGAATTGGTAAAAAAAGAAAATTAATTCTTATGAAAGAATTTGATAATTTAGAAGAATTATCCCATACTTCAGTTGATAAACTAAAAGCTTTAGGTTTTCCTAAAGAACTAGCAATGAAAATTCTAGAAGTAATAAATAGTCGTGACCAATCTTAACCCTTACGCATAAAATAAAATGAAAGTGTGGGGATTAGATGCATAATACTAAGTTCTTAACTAGTCGAGAGCGTGAGATCTTCGAGTTATTAATTGAAAATTATGATACTGATGAAATTGCAAATAAATTTAATATTAGCAGTAAGACTGTCAGAAATCATATTTCCAATGTTATTCAAAAACTTGGAGTAAAAGGGCGTAGTCAAGCTATTTTAGAGTTAATAAAAATGAACGAAATTAAATTATAAAAAGAAAGGGGCGATGACTTTGATTAGTGTGTGTGGACAAATTAGAAAAATAAATTTAGACGAACGCATTTTTGAAATAAAAAATAAAAACAAAATTGAATTTTTCTATTTTAGCCGTAGCCAGTACAAAAAATTTAAACCATACTTACATGAAGGCCTATATGTTTTCTTTTTATGTAAAGAAGAAAAAACAATCAAATATCATCGTTCAACAAGAGAAGTAATAAGTTTCACAAAAATGATGAGACATACCTCTAAAGGCTTTATAACCTATTATGATATTGATATGATTAAAAAAGGTGTATATAAGCTTTTATCAAAAGATGCTTATCGCATGTTTATTGATTTAGAGTTTACAATGCCAAGCTTTTCATATGTTCATGGAAGTGGCTTTAAACCTGAAATTATTCAATATGGTATTTACCTAGAAGATAGTGATGGTAACCTTGTATTAACTGAACATGATAATGTATCACCACTTGATATGAATAGTATAACTGATAGAACATATAGTTTTTTAAACCTTACGGAAAAAGACTTTAAACAAGCAAAAACATATAATCAATTCTACTATATGCTTAAAAACCTTCTAACATATTACCAACCAATAGTTTATGTTTGGGGACGCAATGATATATATGTTATTGATCTATCATGTGAAATGCACCATAAACCTAAAATACTAGAACGCAAACAAGTAGTAAATATAATGCAAGTAATAAAAAATTATTATAGTATTAAGTCTGATATAGGTCTTTTTAATGCCTATGAGTTATTTGGTAGAAAAGCACCAAGTATTCAAGATCATGATTCATTACATGATGCATTAGCAACATCAGAAGTATTTCATTTATTTTTAGAAGAAATAACCAAAAAGAATAATAAATAACCCTCACATTGTGAGGTTTTTATTTATAAGGATATTGATAAAAAATAAAATAGAGAACAAATAAAGAAAAATAAGGAACAAATAAGGAACGAAAAATTTGATTTTTGTTCCTTATTTTGTTATAATATATTTGGAGATGATAAATATGAAATTGGAGTATAAATATACAAATCAACTTGTTAGTTACTTGTTAAATATCGAAAAGTATAAAACCGCTTTAGAATACTTGTACTTGCCAACGAGAACAAAACAAAAATTAATGTATGATGCCAAACTTAAAAAAACACATTTTTCTACAAGTATTGAAGGAAATGTTTTGTCTTTAAAACAAGTTGAAAATGTAATCAGTCAAAAGAATCAAACCAGTAAATTTGCTGCTGAAGTAGAGGTGCAAAATTATTGGGATGCATTATCGTTTTTAGGAGAAGAAAAATCAAAAAAAACGCCATTATCTAAAGAATTCATTTATAAATTGCACGATATAATCGAAAGAAGTGGGAAACTTAAGAGAATAGAATTTAGAGGCCCTACTCCTCCAGGGGTTTTGTTTGCTGTATATGATGATAAAACTAAATGTGTAGAATACATTCCACCAGAGTGGTGCGATATTGAACCATTAATTGATGAACTAATAGCTTGGTTTTACAATAATCAGTCTCTACCAACTCCAATTTTAGCAGCAATAACAAGTTATGCATTTGTTAGTATTCATCCATTTTCTAATGGTAATGGTCGTACATCAAGAGCGCTTGCAACATATATTCTAATGATTAAAGATTACGATTTTAAAGGGTTTAATTCTTTTGAAGAATATTATATGAATGATCTTGAAGGATATTATAATTCGCTACAAATGGGGCTTCCTGCATTGTTTTATGATGGAAGAGAAAATCCGCCACATTTAGAAGTATGGATAGAATATTTTTGCAAAATTATGTCCTTAAACGCTGAAAATATTTATTGCCAAGCTAAAGAAGCTTCAACTAAGGACATAGCTAATGTATTAAATGGATTGTCTAAAAAAGATTTAATACTAGTAAGATATTGTTTAGAAAACAATATAACCATAGTGAAAAATAAAGAATTAGCCTCATTATTTGGAGTAACTTCAAGAGCCATCTCGAAATGGATGGTAGAATGGGTTAATAAGAAATTATTAATACCTAATGGTGGAAACACTAGAATAACCAGTTATAAACTAGCAGATAAATATGCACATTTAAAAATATCTGATATTGGTTTTACAAATTAAATTTTATCTATTAGTTAATAGTATGAAATAGGATTAGTGTAAAGCTAATCCTATTTTTCAAGGCTTGTTATATCAAATTACAAAAAGCGCTATGTACATTTATTTCGCAAAATTATGTGCTCTTCAACTACCAATAATCGTACTTTAGTTTAAGCCTTACCAATGATCTATAACAAAAATTATAGACTATAAATATTTAGTACCAAAAATTTAAAAAAGCATATAATGAATTAATCCGCAAAACTATCGACAAACAAAAGTTTTGCGGTTAGACTAAAATGTAGGAGTTGATAATATGATAAAAAGAGATTTAATATTAGAAAAAATAAAGGACTATAAAGATAAAGATATTATCAAAATAATTACAGGAATAAGACGTTCAGGAAAATCTTACTTAGTATTTAAAATATATTATAATTATTAATAGAAAATGGTATAGATAAACAACACATTATTTTAATAAATCTAGAATCTAAAAAGAATGAATATTTGAGAGATGCTAACAATTTATATAATTATATTGAAAAAAATATCATTGATGATAAAAAGTATTATATTTTTATTGATGAAATTCAAATGGTAAATGAATTTGAAGATGTAGTTAATGGTATAAAAACAGATTTTAATTCGGATTTATACATAACAGGATCAAACTCAAAGTTATTATCTAGCGATATTAATACCAAATTACGTGGTAGAGGAATTGAAATTAAAGTATATCCATTATCCTTTAAAGAATATTATGAGAATGCTGGTGGTGATAAACAAAAAGCATTTAATGAATATATAATGTATGGGGGAATGCCTTATGTATCTATGCTAGATAAGGATTATGAAAAAATAGAATATTTAAAAATGCTAAACGAAACAATTGGATATAGGGATATTATTGAATATAATAATATTAAAAATGAAAATTTATTTAATTCATTAGTTGAATTGTTGTGTTCACAAATAGGTAGCACCGTATCACCTAACAAAATTGCTAATACATTTAAATCAAATAATTTTAAAACTGTAGATAATGAAACTATAACAAAATATTTAAAGTGCATTTGTGATAGTTTCTTATTTTATAAAGCATTTAGATATGATTTAAAAGGAAAAGAGTATTTGAAGAGCTTAAATAAATACTATGTTTGTGATATGGGTTTAAGAAATGAAAAAATTAATTTTAGACAAATTGAAATGACGCATATTTTAGAAAACATAGTATATTTAGAACTACTTAGAAGAAATTATGTGGTCGACATTGGTAAAAACAATTCGCAAGAAATAGATTTTATCGCAAGAACATATAATGACTTATACTATATTCAAGTTTCTTTGTCAATTGAAAATCTTGAAACCAAAGAAAGAGCGTTATCAGCTTTTAAAGGGTTAGATGACGGATATAAAAAGATAGTAATAACAATGGATAATAATCCATTAATTAGATTAGAAAATGGATATAAAATGGTTAACATTTTCGATTTTCTATTAAATGAAAATATATTAAAAGAAATTTAATTAAATTATTTATAACTATAGTGTATCAAAAAAAGCTATACTTACTGGACTCATAGTTTTACTATTGAACTAGTAAGTATAGCTTTTTATTTGTAAATGATTAATAAATTTAAGGTAGTAAAATACCATTATTAATTAAGTTCAAAATAGCATACTTTTTTAGATTCCTTATCTATGTATCTAATTATAACACTTTTAGACTAAAAATATGATGATTATGCATATGTTTTTAAGTACAATACCAATAACTGTCAGTCCAAAAAAGTATATGATTTTATACCAGTAATGCCTTATTAAAAATATGTAAAGAAAGGAAAATTAAAAATTATGGCTATTATAAATGTTATAAAATATGAAGGTAACAACGATACATTTGTGCATAAACATGAATGTGAAGACTTTAATGTGGGCACTCAGTTAATTGTACATGAATCACAAGAAGCTGTTTTCTTCCGTGATGGTAAAGCTATGGATAGATTTGGGGCTGGTAAATATACCCTTGATACTGAATCATTACCATTTATGAAAAAATTCTTTAATAGTGTTGCAAGTGGACCTTCACAATTTCATGCGGAAGTGTATTTTGTAAATCTTACAACAATCATGGGAGTTAAGTGGGGAACAGATTCAAAAGTTAGAATGTATGACCCTGCATCAGGACTTCACTTAGAAATTGGAGCATTTGGTGAGTTTAATATTAAAGTGGCAGATTCAGGCAAAATACTATTAAAACTTGTTGGTACAGAATTAGGACTTACCAAAGAAGATATTGTTGGTGGTAGTGGTTATACTAAAGCATCAGTATCTGGTAAATTTAGAGCTTTAGTTATGACTAAAGTTAAATCAATTTTACCAAAAGCTATTAGAGAAAATAATATTGATATTTTGGAAGTTGATGAATACTTAGATGAAATAAGCGAATACATTAGAAAAGAATTAAATGTAGTATTTGATAAATATGGTTTAGTACTACCTGAATTTTATATTACTAACATTGATACACCTGATGATGATCCTAATTTTAAAAGACTTAAAATGCAGCATGCGGAAAGATATTTAAAAGTTCAAGAAGAACGAATTAAACAAGCCGAGGCCGAAGCAAAACGCAACCGGGTAATGGTAGAAGCAGAAACTGCAGCTGATGTTAAACTAGTTGGAGTAAAAGCCGAAGAAGAGGCAATAAGAAGAATGGCTTACGCCGAAGCCGAAAAAACTAGAGCAGAAGGTCTAGCTAAAGCTGATGTAATGAAAGCACAAGGATATTCTTATGTTCAAGAAACACAAAGAGAAGTAGGCGTTGCAATCGCCCAAAACGAAGGAAATGGAGCTGCATCTGGAATTGGTGCTACTATGAGTGGAGCAGTTCAAACTGGTATTGGACTTGGTGCCGCAGTGTCAGTCGGAAAAGCTACTATAGGAATGATGAATGGAGTAATGAATGATATCAATCCTTCTCAAGAATCAAAAACAGAAGAATTATGGACTTGTCCATCATGTGGCGAACATAATGATGGAAAATTTTGTAAAAATTGTGGAGCGAAAAAACAGGAAAATGCATTATGGACTTGTCCATCATGTGGCGAACATAATGATGGAAAATTTTGTAAAAATTGTGGAGCGAAAAAACAGGAAAATGCATTATGGACTTGTCCATCATGTGGCGAACATAATGATGGAAAATTTTGTAAAAATTGTGGAATGAAAAGAGGATAAAAAATATGAATAACAAAACTAGTAAAAATAGTGTTTTTATTACCATTATTATTTCAATTGTAATATTAGCAATGCTAAATATTTGTACATTTGTAATTCCTTTCAATAAATTTAGTATGACAACTCACTTCACCGCGTATGGTTTTGCAACATTTGTAATTGCAGCTGAAACAATATTAATCATATCTCATTTATTTTTAGAGTCTAATTCTAATCAAAGAATAATTAGTTTACCTATTATTTATTACGGATATATAACACTAGTTATTCAAGTCATATGTACAATAGTGTTTTATGTTGTTAATGCATTAATTCCTATTCCGTTTTGGATAGTAGTTATTATTGAATGTTTTATTATAGGTTTTGGTATGATTCAAATTGCTAAAGGATATTTCTTCAAAAATAGAAATCAAGAATATCATGAAAGATTAGCTAATACTATATTTATGGATGAATTTAGAGCAAATTTAAAAGTCTTGCAAGAAATCAATAAAAATAAAAATCTTGAAAATGAATTAAATGAACTAGTTGAAATGGCAATTTGTTCAGATCCTGTAACTAATGATAAAACAAAAGAAAAAGAAAATGAATTACATAACTTGTTACAAACACTAAATGAAAATATCAAAATAAACAATGAAACTAATGCACTTGCAACAATTGAAAAACTAAAAAATACATTAATAGAACGTAACGCATTATGTAAAATTGGAAAATAATAAAACCTTCAAATAAAAGTGAGGTGATTAAATACTTATGGCAAAATATAAATGTAAAATGTGTGGAGCACCATTAGATGTAGTAGAAGGACAAACCACAATAACATGTTCCTTTTGTCAATCTAAACAAACAGTAGCTAACCCTAATGATGAGAGAAAAGAAAATTTATTTAATAGAGCTAATCACTTAAGGTCAATATGTGATTTTGATAAAGCTATTCTTTCATATCAATCAATCATATCTACTTTCCCGACTGAAGCCGAAGCTTATTGGGGTCTTTGCTTGTCTAAATACGGAATAGAATACGTTGATGATCCAATAACTCACAAAAAAATACCCACAATTCATAGGGTATCATATGATTCAATTTTAAAGGACTCAGATTATTTAATGGCATTATCATATGCCGATGTAATCGCAAAAGAAGAATACCAATCAGAAGCTAAAGAAATCGCAGATATACAGCTAAATATCCTAGCAATTTCCCAAAAAGAAGAACCATTTGATATATTTATATGTTATAAAGAAACAGATGAAAATGGAAAAAGAACACCTGATTCAGTATTATCTCAAGAAATATATAATACTTTAACTGATAAAGGGTATAAAGTATTCTTTTCAAGAATTACTTTAGAAAGTAAACTAGGTTCAATGTATGAACCATATATATTCGCAGCACTAAATAGTGCTAAAATAATGCTTGTAGTAGGAACTAAAAAAGAATATTTTGAAGCAATATGGGTAAAAAATGAATGGAGTAGATTTATAGATTTAATGAAAATAAGACCAGACCATTATTTAATACCTTGTTACAAAAATATAGATGCATATGAAATGCCTGAACAATTCCTTGCCTTCCAAGGCCAAGATATGAGTAAACTTGGCTTTATGCAAGACCTCATAAGAGGAATTGATAAAATAATGGGTAAAAATGATAACATTAAAATAAAACAAGAAACAACAGTTTTACAATCAGACGTTAACATATCAGCCCTTCTAAAAAGAGCAGAAATTTTAATTTCTGATAATGACTTTACAAAAGCAGATACTTTAATAGAAAGAGTTTTAGATAATGATCCTACAAATTCTCAAGCGTATTTATTAAAATTACTAATTGAACTAAAACTTCATTCAATTGAAGAATTAAAAACTTTAGATAATACAATTGAAACAAACGGAAACTTCAAAAAGGCTTATAAGTTTGGTGATAGTAAACAACAAGCAAAACTAAATGAAATAAATGAATTGATAAAAAAGAAAAATGAAGAAGTAAAAGAAAAAAATAGAAAAGAATCAATCTATCAATCTTGTTTATTTGATACAAACATAACAACTTTCTATCAATGCCAAAGAATTAAAGAAGCAAGTCAAACATTATCAACCATTATAGACTATAAAGATTCAAAAGAACTAATAGATAAATATGAAGAAGTTGTAAGAGAATATGAAATAAGAAAAAAAGAATTACATGAAAAAAGAAAAAAACAAGTTAAGAAATTATCAATTATTTTTTCTCTTGTTACAATTTCAGTAATTTTTGTAATAATATTAGTAAATTCTTTAATCATACCTTCTATTAGACAAAATAAAATAATAACTTTAATAAGCAACCGTAAATATGACGAAGCACAAGAATTACTTAAAAAAAATGGTTCTTTTAAAGATAGTAAAAAATTATTAAATTTATGTAAAGCTGGAGAAGCTTTTGAAAAATCAGATTATTCTACTGGTATTTTCTATATTAGAGAGGCTGGAGGAACAGCTGATAAATATGATGCTACTACTAACCAAAAATTAATAAGTGAAAAAGAGGGATATATTCTTGTAGTAGAAGAAATATATAGTTATTTTATAGATGTAAAAAAATATCATGTCTCAATTTATTTGACAGCAAGCTGGATAGAATCTCCAAAGCCATTTATTGAAAATGGTTCAAAATATATCTATTTTGGTGAATATCCACAAACATTAAAAGCTGATAGTGTAACTATAACAAGTGATACCCCAGATAGTAATGGTTACTATCTAGGTAGTGATAACGAACGTTATGCTAAAGTAGAAGCAAAACCAAATTCATCAACCTATTATTTTAGTAATAATAAACAAATAATAAAAGGCACAACTTATTACTTTAAAGTAGAACCAATTAAATGGAGAATACTCCAAGTAAATGGAACAG
>CAVJDT010000005.1:0-59248 GCA_963648435.1 Bacillota bacterium | reverse complement strand
TATTTACTATGAAGTTATAAAAGAAGATGTGGATAATACATTTAGAAATGGATATGTAGTATTTTCTTTATATGATGATAAATCAACAACTTATACTTTACCAATTGAAGGAGAACAAATTGTTAGTAATTTAACTCCGCATACTAAGTATTCAGTAACTCTTTATTACACTTATAATTTAAATGATAATCAAAATGATATTACGATGAGTCTAGAAAAAGCTTGTACAACCCTTTCAGCAGAAATTAATATCATTGATATGAAAGTTATTAATACTAATATGGTAAAAACCAATGAAAATATTAGTCTTAGAATTTATATTGAAAACAAATATCAAGTCGAAATTTTAAGTGTTATTATTAATGGTAAAACATATGATTGTGTAAGAGGCAATGTAGATGATACTACTTCATGGATTTTAGTTACAATACCAGCTCAAAAAATAAGTGGAACTATGCATCTAGAAATAGAAAAATTTAAATATTTTGTTCCTGATGGTTATTACGAACAAAAACTCATTGGCAATAATACGATTGATGTTGAAGTAATGTCAAGACTTGATATAATTAATATTAAACTCGCAAATGGTAAAACATATGAAGATGCTAATGATTCAAATGGCTATGTTATTCAAATTGATAATCCATATGGTTATACTATTACGGAAATTGATGTTGGGAATATATATAGTATTGATGGTCATGTCAAACTACATCCTGTAAAAATTACGGATAATTATTGGTATACTGACATCATTTATGAAACTAATTCGATATGTCCAATTAATTATATTAAATATGTAGATAATAATGGTAAAGAAACAACTTACAATTATAATAAAAGTATATCACTTGAATTTGAAACTAGTACAATTAGTTATACAGATACTGTTTTAGTTAGTACTCCTGAAGAGTTTATGAACATGAAGGAAGTAAAAAGCTATGAATTAGTATGTGATATTGATATGGAAGGATATGACTGGGAACCATATACCTTTAGAGGCTATTTTGATGGCAAAGGACATACTATAAGCAATTTAAGTTATATTCATGAAGATAAATGGGAACAAAC
Source organism: Bacillota bacterium (assembly GCA_963648435.1). Taxonomy (GTDB): domain Bacteria; phylum Bacillota_I; class Bacilli_A; order ML615J-28; family CAG-313; genus UMGS75. The sequence continues at coordinate 58,177 of CAVJDT010000005.1, read as the reverse complement.
TCATGCTAATTACGTAAAGGCAACTTCATTTATGCTATTTGATGTAGGAAGTATTTTCAAGAATGTTTACTTTAAAGATATATATTTTAGTACTGATAGTACTGCTTGGATAGAACCAAATGGAAGTATTAGTTTATTTACACCTCTTGCTTCTGAATCTCGTGAATTAATATTGAAAAATATTCTTATTAGTGGAAATATTGTCGCTAAAGGAGTAATAAATGATATATATTACCTTTCTGTTCCTAGTACTTTATATATTGTTGCGGGGACAACCCTTAATAATACAATTTATGATACAACTTATGGTGCTATCAAAAAAGAAGACATTGAAACAGGCGACTTTAAAGAAAGAGTTTTAAAATGGAATTTTGCAGCACAAACAGTTGAAGAAAATGATAATTTCACATACCGTGTGATTGATAATTTATACATAATTTTATTACAATATATTGGAGTTGACACAACTGTTTCAGTTCCATCGACAATCAATGATTTACCAGTTATCGGAATTATGGATAATGCTTTTGAAAATTGTATTAAAATTAAAGCTATAGAAATACCAGAAACCATCTATTTTATTGGAAAGACAATTCTTAATGGTTGTTATAATATTGAATCTATAAAGATGGAAAATGTAGATGTAAAATCAATTGCTTTATTGTTTGGTAACACTCAATGTGATTATTCATATATTTTTGCACTAGATGAATCTCATGTATGTTATATACCTAATACTTTAACAAAATTAGAAATTGGCTCTAAATCCCATATTATATATGATAAGGCATTTTATTATTTCACAAGTCTTACGACTGTTATCTTGGAAGATGATATTGAAGAAATTGGTCAGTATGCCTTTAGTGATTGTTTGCTTTTAAGTAATTGCAATCTTCCACAAAGCCTAAAAAAAATAGGCGTTTCCGCATTTAGTAATACCTTAATTTCATCAGTAATATCACCTGATACTTTAACCACAATAGGTTCACTTGCTTTTGCAAATTGTCAATACTTAAAAGAAGTTAAACTATCTTCTTCTCTTAAAGTATTAGAAATGGGTACATTTATGAATTGTATTTCACTAGTTTCTGTGGAATTACCAGAATCATTAATTGAGATTGGTGATGAAATCTTTTATGGAGATAGCAATCTTAGAGGAATCAATATTCCTTCTAAAATTACAAAAATTCCTAGAAATGCTTTCTATAATTGTTCATCTTTACGTTCAATTTATATTCCAAATTCAGTAACGGCGATTGGCTACGCGGCTTTTAGTAATTGTACAAGCCTTCAAAAAATTGTTATACCTGAGGGAGTAAAAATTATTGATGAATGGACATTTGGATATTGTGAAAATTTAAGTGTATTGTCAATCCCTAATAGTGTATATAAAATATGCTCAAATGCTTTCGTTGCCTGTGGGTCGTTAACTGAATTACAATTAAGTGATAATGTTAAAACAATCGAAATTAGTGCCTTTGCTAGTTGTTTTAAGTTAGTAGTTTACATTCCTAAAAGTGTTGAGTTAATTTCTGCTTTTGCCTTTAGTAATGTAAAACTTGTTAAATGTGAAGCAGATGAAATTCAACCATTATGGAGTGAACAATGGTGTGATTCTAAAGTTATATGGGGAGTAAAAAAAGCATAAGAAAAAATAGGAAGTGTAATACTTCCTATTTTGTATCTATTGATAATAATTCAGGATTATACTTTTTCTTTACCAAGTATATTAACTTATCTTCAAAGAATATTAGTAGTATACCTACAATCACCATAATTACACTTATAAATTGTGATGGTGACATAACCCCAAAGATTGTTGCACCACGGCTATCACCTCTAAAGAATTCAAGAACAAATCTAAATATACCATAAGAGATAAGGTAGACACGTAATTGATTTTTTCTTACAAAGAAGAATAATACAACAAATAATATAAAGAGGAATCCTGCTTCAAATAATTGAGTTGGGTAAACTACTTTAAATAATTGAGTACCATCAGTGTAAGTTTTTACAGGGTAGTTAACACCTAACCATGAGGTAGTTTCACCACCATAACAACAGCCGCCAAAGTAACAGCCAATTCTACCAAATGCATGGGCAAGAACTACTCCTACAATGATAAAGTTAAGGTAATAAGTTAATTTATAACGTTCATCCCTAAAAATAAGCCAGTAAGCAATAATATAAAATAGTAAACCACCGAGAAGGCCACCAGAGAATGTTATTCCCCACCATTTCCAAGTGAAGGTGCCAGTTTCACGCCATGTGTCTAGATTATGCCATAAAGCATCAAAGAAGGCGGCTGACAAGTACATTACTATTCCGCTTAAGGCGGTTAAAATAATTAAACGATCAATAGCTTTGTCGGTTGTTTTATACTTATAAAAGTAATACACCATGAGCCCCGCAAGACATAAAACCCCAATACCAATCATTGATCCATAAGCAGGAATTTTACGTCCAAATATTTCTATATATGGATGCATATATTCACCTCTTTTTTAAATTCTTTAAAGATTATATCATATTTTGTAATTTATTTCAATACATAGAAATATTTTTCTAGCATTTTTTCATAAATTATAGTATAATATCTATATTGAGGTGGCTTATGGATATCATTCAATTAGTAAATAAAAATAAAAATCAATTTAAACGAACTATATATATTTTAAAGATTTTACTTGCATGTAAATATGATGATGAAAACTATAATAAACTAATGTTTGTGGAAAGAATATATGATAGTTTAGATGACAAAGTAACAAAGTATGAAGAATCAAAAGAAACAACAAATTATAATATTTTATGCAATGATTATACTACAGTTGAATCAATGCTTGGAGAATTAAAAGAAGATGTTGTTGAAAACTTTAGAATAGCCAGTGTTTTAGTTTTAGATAATTTAAAATTAGATGAACTTGCAATATTTTATGAAAACTTTACTAAAATAATGTCTAACTATCAAACTGTAGAACAAGCGAGCAGTGATATTTTTTATCATAGTGGTAAAAAAATATCTAGTTTTATTACACAACTTGTTAAATATGTAGATACTCATGATATTCCTAATAAAAGATTAATACCTTTAAATTATTTAAAAGCACATGAAACCATCATTACCATATCTTTACAAGACTGGATTATGCTATTTAAGAATATTCATACCACTATGAAATATGTAAGTAATTATAATGATGAAGAAATCAATAAATTAAAGAAAGATTTTGCTTTTTTAAATGTTTATTACTTTATTATCTTAACAGGAGGCAATAACTAATGTGGGATAAACTAATTGAAGATGTCACCGAAGTAATAAATAATGATGCTTTTATAAATATAGTATTAAATAAAAGAATGGGAGCCATTCCAGAAAATGATCGAAAACTCTATACTAAAATATTATATGGAGTAGTTGAAAATAAAAAATGGTTGGACTTTTTACTTAGACCATATGTTAGTGGCAAAAGGGTTAAACCAAATATTAAAAATCCTTTAAGAATAGGAGTATATGCTTTAAGTTATTTAAATCTTGCAAATCATTATGTTGTAAATGAACTAGTTGAAGTTGTAAAAAAGAAAGATTATAAAGGTTCTAAGTTTGTTAATGGTGTATTTAGAAATTATATTAAAGAAGAACGCTTTAATAAAGCTTGTGAAGAAATAAAGAAACTAACCATTGATGAAAGAGAAAGCATTATTTATAATATTGATATTGATGTTTTAAAATTAATTAAAGAACAATATCCAAATGATTATACCTACATATTAGAGTCAGTTGGAGAAACATTTAATATTTATAGAATTAATTATTTAAAGACAACTGATGAAAAAGTAGTAGATTACTTAAATCAAAATAATATATGGTTTGAAAAAAATGAAGAGATGATTATCACCAAAGTATCACTGATACAAACTCCATTATTTGAACAAGCTTTAATTATTCCCCAGGATGCATCTAGTATGATGGTTAGTAAGGTATTAAACCCACCATATGATGCGTGTGTGCTTGATGTTTGTAGTGCCCCTGGTTCTAAAAGCTTTCACCTTGCCACAATTATGAAAAATACTGGCTCAATTACTTCTTGTGATATATATCCTCATAAACTTAAATTACTAGAAAATGAAGCACTAAGACAAGGTATTACAAATATCAAAACTCTAGAAGCCGATGCTAGAACATTTGACTATGGTAAACTCTACGCCTATGTATTAGTTGATGCTCCATGTTCAGGTATGGGAACAATGAAACATAAAGGCGATTTAAAATTAAGATTAACTATTAATAAAATAAAGGAAATAGAACAATTACAAAAAGATATATTAAACCATATTGATAATTATGTAGAACCAAATGGTATATTAGTATATAGTACATGTACTATTAATAAATTAGAAAATGAAGAACAAATAAGAAATTTTTTAAAGAGTCATAAAAATTATCAAAAAGTTGAAGAAAAAATATTTCTTCCCACAAATAGAAATGATGGATTTTATATTTGTAAATTAAAAAAAGGAGTATGAAATGAAGAATATTTATAACTTTTCACTAGAAGAATTAGAAAACTATTTTTTAAGTATCAATGAAAAGAAATTTAGAGCGACTCAAGTATTTGAGTGGCTATATCGTAATCGTATTAATTCTTTTGATGAAATGACTAACATCTCCAAAAATGTAATTAACCGCTTAAAAGAAAACTTTGAACTTGAACAACTAAATATTGTTACTAAACAAATATCAAGTGATGGTACTACTAAATATTTGTTTAAACTTAAAGATGGAAAATTAATTGAAACGGTTTTAATGAGACACAACTATGGTAATAGTATTTGCGTTACAACTCAAGTTGGTTGTAATATGGGTTGTAGCTTTTGTGCTAGTGGGGAATTAGGCAAAGTAAGAAGCCTAGAAGCAGGAGAATTAATTGAACAAGTTCTTCAAGTTCAAAAAGACTTAGATAAAGATTTTGAAAGGGTAACTAATATTGTGGTAATGGGAATTGGTGAACCCTTTGATAATTATGATAATGTTATAAAGTTTTTAAGAGTTGTTAATTACCCCAAAGGCCTTGAAATAGGGGCAAGACACATAACAGTTTCAACATGTGGGATTGTCCCTAAAATATATGAATTTGCCGAATTTGAACTTCAAATTAATCTTGCGATTAGTTTACATGCCCCAAATGATGCATTAAGAAGCAAAATCATGAAAATAAACAAAGTATATAAAATAGAAGAAATTATGACTGCGGTTAAGTACTATCTTCAAAAAACTAACCGCCGGGTAACATTTGAGTATATTCTTCTTCGAGATGTCAATGATAGTGAAGCTTGTGCTAAAGAACTTGCCAAATTAATAAAAGGAATTAATGCTTACGTTAATTTAATACCGTATAATGAGGTTATTACAAAACCATATAAAAAGGTTACCAAAGAAAAAGCCGAAGCCTTCTATCATATTCTTGATACTAATCATATTCAATCAACTTTACGAATGGAACATGGTGCCGATATCGATGCCGCATGTGGCCAGTTAAGAGCTAAAAAAATTGAGGTTGAACATGAATAAAGGAATTATTGTAAGTGCTATTTCAGGTGAATATAAAATCTATGATAGTGCTTCTAAAATCTATTTAAAGGCCAAACCAAGGGGTATTTTTCGAATTAAAACAGAAACCCTAAAAGTAGGTGACCATATTGAATATGAAATTAAAGATGGAAGCACCGTAATTACAAAACTTGATAAAAGAATTAATGATTTAACAAGACCAATGATTGCAAATATTGAACAAGCTTTTGTGGTTTTTTCAGTTAAAGAACCAGAGTTAAACTTAAATTTATTAGATAGATTTCTAGTAATTTTAGAATATAATCAAATCCCCCCCATTATTGTATTTAATAAATGGGATTTACTTGAGAATGAAGAAATAAAAACCGTTGAAACAATTAAAAATTACTATGAATCAATTGGTTATAAAACAATTAAAACTAGTGCGAAAAATAAATTAATAGATGAATTATCCCCCCTTATCAAAGATCACATTAGTGTAATTACTGGCCAAAGTGGAGTTGGGAAAAGTAGTCTTTTAAACGTCTTAGATGAAGACTTAAAACTTGAAACTAATGATATTTCTAAAGCCTTAAATAGGGGTAAACATACCACTAGACATGTTGAATTAATAAACATTAAAGATGGGTGGATTGCGGACACACCTGGGTTTGGAATTATGGATTTAGATATGGAAGAATTAGATCTTGCCCATAGTTTTGTTGAATTTTTTACCCTTAGTTCTAACTGTAAATATAATGGTTGTTTACACCTTAATGAGCCTAGTTGTGCAATAAAAAAAGCCCTTGAAAAAGGCGAAATCTTAAGTACAAGATATGAAAATTACAAGCAATTTATCGAAGAAATAAGAAAAAAAAGGAAGTGGTAAAATGCTAATATCTCCATCAATCTTATCAGTCAAAAAAGAGAACTATTCAAAAGTCTTTAAGACCTTTACAGATAATGGTGTGACAATGATTCACCTTGATGTAATGGATGGAAAATTTGTTCCAAATACAACATATAATGCAAATGAAGTGGAAAAAATCAATAAGCAAACAAATGCAATTTTAGATACTCACTTAATGATTAATAATTCAGAAACACAAATTTTGAGTTATATTTTGGCTGGTAGTGACATTATTACTTTCCATTATGAAGCTTGCAAAAACATTAAAGAAACAATTAAGTTAATTAAAGAACACAAAGTAAAATGTGGAATTTCTATTAAACCTACAACTAACATAAATGTTTTAGACCCATATCTAAAAGACCTTGATTTAGTTTTAGTAATGAGTGTAGAACCAGGATTTGGAGGGCAAAAGTTTATGCCTTCTGCCCTTGAAAAAATCAAATATTTAAAGGATATTAAAGATAAACATAATTTCCACTATCTAATAGAAGTTGATGGTGGTATTAATGCTATTACCGCAAAACTTGTTAAAGATGCAGGATGTGATATTATAGTAGTTGGAACTTACCTAATGAATAGTGAAAACTTTCATGAATGTTATGAGGAATTAAAAAGAATATGAGATATATAATTGTCGGAAAATCTCCCGTATCTTCTTTTAAAGAATTATACCACCCACTTGAAAATGATTATCTAATTGGCTTAGATGAAGGAGCTTTACGCATTATTAAAGCAGGGTACAAACTTGATGCGGCGTGGGGTGACTTTGATACTACTATAGATTTAACAGAAATTAAGAATCACACCAAATATTTATTTAAATATCCAACAATGAAAAATGAAACAGATTTAGAACTTGTCTTAATGCATTTAAATAAAGCCGATGAATGCATTGTTTATGACTGCCTTGGGGGAAGATTAGACCATGAACTTGTTAATATCTTATTATTAAAAAAATATCCTGAGTTAAACTTAAAGCTTGTTGATATGTTAAATGAAGTTAGTTACTATCATCATATGGGTAGATACCAACTTTTACAAGATGACTACAATTATATTGGTATTATCACATTAAGTAAGGCTACAATCAGTATTGCTAGGGGAAAGTATTTATTAAATCATGCCATAATTACAAGTTATGATACATATACGACTAGTAATCAGTTTGTTAATGGTAAATTTATATTTGACTTAGAAGATGGTGAAGTAATAATTATTAAAAGTAAGTAATAAGAAATACAAAAAACGCATATACTGCATTAGGGGAGGTATGGATATGCGTTTTATTGTTATAAAGTTACCTAAAGTATTTGGGCAGATTATCAGTTTTTTCAAAAACCTTTTTCACAAAAAGTAACGACAAAAAATGGTATAACAATAAACTGTTATACCATACTTTGCATTCATAATTTAATTATGCACGTTCGATAGTTCCGTTCTTAGCACCAGTTCTTAAAGCACGAGTAGAAACATACACTCTAATAATGCGACCATCTTCGTCTTTAATACGAACCTTTTGTAAGTTTGCTTTCCAAGTACGACGAGTTGCTTGTAAAGAGTGGGAACGATTATTTCCAGATTTTGATCCGATACCTGTTATATAACATTTACGAGCCATAATGTGTTCCTCCTTATATTTAATACATTTAAATCCTTGAAAATTATACCATAAAAAAGATTGAAATGCAAGCAATAAGAATTGATGAAATTATATATTTTAGAAAAAATGCAAAATACGGGATGGTGCACTAAAATTATATCACTTGCATTTTGTCATAAAATGTGGTAGAATGATAAAGCGTGCTAAAAAGCATGCAAGGAGGAAAATATGCAAACATATAAAATGGATGGTCTACTATTTAAACAAATAGTTACCAATGGCGCCGCAAACCTCCGGGCCAACTATAAGACAGTTGATGCCCTAAATGTATTCCCTGTTCCTGATGGAGATACAGGTACAAATATGAAAATGACAATTGAAGCAGGCGCACACGAAATTAGTGAATACGATGAAAAATCAATATATCTAATGTCAAAAAAATTATCACGAGGCATGTTAATGGGTGCTCGTGGAAACTCCGGCGTTATCTTATCACAACTATTTAGAGGTATTTATAAAGGCCTTGCGGGGTATGATGATGTTAACGCGGTAGAACTTGCTAATGCCTTTATTTCAGGAGTAAAGCAAGGTTATCATGCGGTATTAAAACCTGTTGAAGGAACAATTTTAACAGTTGCAAGAGAATCAGCTGAATATGCAAAAAAGAAAGTTAACCGTAGATCTTCAATTGAAGAATATTTCAAGTATCTATTAGAAGAAGCAAGAGCTTCACTCGAAAGAACTCCAGATCTTCTTCCTGTTTTAAAAGAAGCTGGTGTAATTGATAGTGGTGGAGCTGGTTTAATTTACGTACTTGAAGGTATGGCAAAAGCTTTAGATGGCGAATTTATAAAAGAAGAAATAGTTACATCTACCCAAACTGTAATTCATCAAAACTTTAATGCAAATAGTGAATTAGAGTATGGATATTGTACAGAATTTATTCTTCAATTACAACACAAAAAAGTTAATATCAAAGACTTTGATATTAGTGTTATTACAAATTATCTTGAAACCTTAGGTGATAGTATTGTAGCTTTAAAGGATGAAGACATTGTTAAAATCCATGTACACACTAAAACCCCTGGTAATGTACTTAATTATTGTCAACAATTTGGTGAGTACGTGACTTTAAAGATTGAAAACATGTCAGTTCAACATAGTGATGGACCAGCTAAGGTTGATGTACAACCTTGTAATTGTCCTGAATGTGTGGAAATGCGCAAACAAACAACTCCTAAAAAATTCGCAGTTGTGGCTGTTGCAACAGGCGAAGGCCTAATTAATGCCTTTAAAGAAATGGGCGTTGATTATGTTGTTGAAGGTGGTCAAAGTATGAATCCTTCAGCTGAAGACTTTACAAAAGGATTTGATTTATTAAATGCTCAAAACATAATTGTATTTCCTAACAACAGTAATATTGTTTTAACGGCCGAACAAGCCGCAAAATATTATAAAGGTGCGAATGTTTTTGTAGTTCCTACTAAAACAATTGCCCAAGGATACTCAGCACTTACGATGCTTGATTTAAGCTTAGATGATCCTGAAGGAATTGTAAATGAAATAAGAGAAGTAATTTCTAATGTAACAACAGGTTTAATTACTTACGCAGTTAGAAATACGGAAATTGAAGGATTAAAGATTAATGAAGGAGATTACATCGGTATATGTAATGGTCGCATTGTTACATCTAAAAAAGAAAGACTTGACGCCGTAAAAGAATTATTTGTAGAAGGTAAAGCCGAAGAAAAAGATATAATTACAATAATTTATGGTAAAGATGTAACTGAAGAAGAAATAGCTAAGCTTACAGCTTATATTGAAGAAAAATATAGTAATCTAGAAATAGATACAATTAATGGACAACAAGACGTATATAGTTATATTTTTTCAATAGAATAATGAGTGGAGTTAAATCTCCACTTTATTCATAGAATGAAGAGGAGAAATAATGATGTTAGAAAATTACAAGTTAATAGATGAAGATTACATATTAACAAGATATCAAAATATCTTAAAAAAACAAAATATTACTACTGTTCATGATTTATTATTTGAGTTTCCAATTAGATACGAAAACTATAAAGTATCACCACTAAGTGAGGCGAAACTTGATGAAACAATTACCCTCGAAGGAACAATTGTAAGTAGAGTTACAGTAAACTACTTGAAAACAAAACTTTCAACTGTGGTATTTCAACTTGAAGTTGAAGGCACAAAAATTAGATGTACCATTTTTAACCGAGTCTTTTTAAAAGGCAAATTAAATTATGGAACAGTGATAAGAGTACAAGGAAGATTCTATCAAAATATGAATAACTTTACAGTAGCAAATCTAATTATTTGTGATGAAATAAATCGTGATGTTGTTCCAGTTTATCATATTAAAGACATATCTGAAAGTAAATGCTTAGAGATAATCGAAAAAGTATATCGACGTTATAAAAATAAAATAACGGAAACATTACCTAAAGAATATATTCTTAAAAGACAACTTTTAGATATGCCATCAGCAGTTAAAATTCTTCATTTCGGTGATGATATGAATGAAATTGAACAAGCTAGAAAAAGAATTAAATATGAAGAACTTCTAAAATATCAATTGTCAATGAAATACTTAAAGTTCATGCGTAAAGAAAATCATAAAGCTCCAGCCATTAATTATGATGAAAAAGTCATAAATAAACTTATTAGTTTATTACCTTATGAACTTACGCCAGATCAAAAAAAAGCTATAGAAGATATTTTAAATGATTTAAAATCACCATATGCAATGAATCGTTTATTACAAGGTGAGGTTGGTAGTGGTAAAACAATAGTTGCGTTAATTACCATTTTAGCCGCCGTTAGCGGGGGATATCAAGCCGCATTAATGTGTCCAACCGAAATATTATCTTCTCAACACTATGATACGATTACAACTGCTTTAAAGGAATTTCCAAACATTAAAATTTCCTTACTTACAGGTTCTACCTCAAGTAAAGCAAGAAAAGAAATTATGGATGGTTTAGCAAGTGGTGAAATTAATATTATTATTGGTACCCATGCTTTATTTCAAAAAGACATTGAATATGCAAGTTTAGGTGTTGTTATCGCAGATGAAGAACATCGGTTTGGTGTCCGTCAAAGAGTATTAATTCGCAATAAAGGTTTAGATGTAAATTACCTTAAAATGAGTGCAACCCCAATTCCTAGAACTCTTGCCATTTCAGTTTATGGCGATACGGATATTTCAGTAATTAAAACAATGCCTAAAAATAGAAAAAAAGTTATAACAAAATATGTAGAACCAAAAGACAAAAAACTAGTAATTGATCACATGAAAAAAGAATTGGCACTAGGTCATCAAATATATGTTGTAACCCCATTAATAGAAGAGTCTGATTCAATTGCTTCAGCGAATGCATTAGAAATCTTTGAACGAATGAAAAAATATTTTGATGGAATTACTGAGGTTGGATTAATTCATGGAAGATTAAAAACCGAAGAAAAAGAACAAGTTATGAAAGACTTCTTAGATAAAAAAATTGGTATTCTTGTGGCAACAAGTGTAATTGAAGTTGGTGTTAACGTTAAAAATGCTACTACTATTGTTGTACTTGGGGCTGACCGCTTTGGTGTAGCCACACTTCATCAATTAAGAGGAAGAGTAATGCGTAGTGATGCAACACCTTATTGCTTTTATTTATCAGATTCGCCAAGTGAAAATAGCGAAAAAAGATTAAAATTTGTGGAAGAAAATACTGATGGATTTGCACTTGCAGAATATGACTTAAAAACAAGAGGACCAGGTGAATTCTTTGGTGAAAAGCAATCAGGCTCGATGAATTTCAAATATTGTAGTTTACTAGAAGATGGTGATTTATTAAATGAAGCTAATGATGATGCTGAAGAAATACTCGCAAAAAAAGAATTATTTGAAAGTGATGAATATAGACCATTATATGAATATGTTCATAATCATTATTTAATGAAAATGACAGAACTTGATTAGGGGGATAAAATGTTAAATAAAAAACTACTAGAAGAAATCTTAAACAAATATAATATTAAAGTAAAAAATTATGATAATTTCTTACTTGCCATGACACATTCATCATATGCTAATGAACATCATTTAAAGCATAATGAACGAATAGAATTTTTAGGAGATGCTATTTTAGGACTATTAGTAGCCGAATATATATATATTAACTTTGAGGATATGCCTGAAGGAAATATGACAAAACTACGTGCTACATATGTATGCGAAGATGCTAATGCCAAATACGCTAGAGAAGTGGGGATAGATAAATTATTACTTTTAGGCCATGGTGAGGAATTAACTGGTGGAAGACAACGACAAGCTATTTTATCAGATGCCTTTGAATCATTTCTAGGAGCAATATATCTATCAGGAAGCATTGATGAAGTTAGAAAACTATTAGAAGTAGTAGTTTTCCCACATGTCCTTGCCATTGATGAAAGGCAATTTATCGATTATAAAAGTTTGCTTCAAGAATACATTCAAGCTGAAACAAGACAAGCTGTTGAATATCGACTTGAAAATGTCCAAGGACCACCTCATTTAAGAGAATTTACAATGTCTGTTTACTTAGATGGAATAAGACTAGGAAGAGGAAGCGGAAGGTCTAAAAAAGATGCCGCTCAAGCTGCTGCTGAAGATGCATTAAAAAAAGTAGCTAAAAATTAGAGGTAATCCTTGAAAAAAATATGGTATAAATTTATTCAATTTTGGAAATGGCTATATCACAAACTTAAAGATCCTATTAATCTTATTATTTTCTTTATAGTTTGGTTAGCTTTCTTTAGCCCATGGTGGGGAGGATATTTGTTATATTTTATTACTAAAAATCCTTGGCATCTAAGTTACTCTAGCACCTGGCTTGCTTTTTGGGCATTACCATTTACTCCAGCGTTAGGATTTATCATCATAATAACGGTTGGCATTAGAAAAATAATAAATTTAATACTTTCAAAAAAAGCAAAACATCAAGATAAAAACAAATAACGAGGTAATTATATGAATAGTATTGGTAAATTAATTAAGGCAAAAACAATATCATTTAATGAAATGTTAATTAGACATTATAAGACACTAAAGTTAAATGAACAAGAAGCAATGATTTTAATGCATTTATACATTCAACAAGATGAAGGAAATTCACTATTATCAATTAGCACTTTAAAAGAAAAAGTTACAATTTCAGAAGAAACACTATCAAATATTATTTTGAAATTAATTCGAGAAGGCTATATTGAACTTTCTATTAGCGATGATTGTAAAGAAACTTTTAATTTAGATAAAGTAATTGATATGCTTGGTGAATATTTAACGGAAAATGATTCAAATAAACCAAAAACAGATCGGACTATTAATCTTCAAACAATTATAAGTTATGCCGAAAATTGTTATCAAAAAGTATTATCATCAAGTGATTTAATGATTATTAATCATTGGTTAGATTTGAATTATTCCATAGAAGACATTGAACAAGCTATCCTTGACAGTTTAAAAGCTAAAAAACTACATCTTAAATATGCTGATGCCATTTTAGTTAATCGCAAAAAAGAAAGAACAAAAGTAACTGAAGTTGATGAAGATATCAAACAAATGTTACAAAACGTATATGTCAAACACCGATAAAGCTACAAATATCTATAATACTTTATATGAGTTATTTCCTAATGCTCATTGTGAATTAAATTATCGTAATGACTATGAATTACTTGTTTCGGTTATACTAAGTGCCCAAACCACTGATAAAGCGGTAAATCTTGTCACCCCTTGTTTGTTTGAACATTATCCAAATATTAAAGAATTAAGTAAAGCCAAAATAGAAGATGTTGAAAATGATATTAGAAGAATTGGCCTTTATCATAATAAAGCTATTAACATTATAAATATGGCTAAAAAAGTAGTAGATGAATATCAAGGCATTATTCCCTCAACTTTAGAAAACCTTAAAAGTTTACCAGGAGTAGGTCAAAAAACCGCGAATGTTGTGCTTACAGAATGGTTTAAAATACCTCGTATTCCGGTTGATACTCATGTAGAAAGAGTTTCAAAACGACTTGGTCTTGCAAATAGTACTGATAGTGTATTAGAAGTTGAAAATAAACTAATGAATCAATTTTCACGAGCCGAATATCATATGATTCATCATCTTCTCCTTTTCTTTGGTCGCTATCAATGCTTTAGCAAAAATCCAAAATGTGATGGCTGTAAATTAAAACAATATTGTTGTTATGACAAAAAACCTCTAAATTAGTACATCAATTGTGATATACTAGTCTAGGGGTTTTATTTTATGAAAGTAAAAGTATTTGATGAAAATCATGAACATGATTTAGAATTGCGAGTAAATGAGTTTTTAGAAACACTACCATCTGATATGGTTATGGATATAAAATATCAACTTGCAACACTTTATGACGGGAAAGAACAAATCTATTGTTTTTCTTGTATGATTATTTACGAAGATAACTTTTAATTAAATCGTATGAAGGGTCAATATAAATAGTTTTGTGATTAGTATAGGTAACATGATAACCTTTCATACCCGGAATTTTCTTTAAATATTTAACTTTAGTATAATCAACAGGAACGCTACTAGATGATAAAAATTTAGAATAGTATGCACTAAGGTTTGCCACAAGTCTAATTGTTTCTTCATTCATTTGATAATCGCAAGCATTACCAGGAACACTAACAATAACATGGGCACCACTACCATCTTTAACGTGAAACCAGTAGTCATTATTTCTTGCTAATTTATTAGTTAAGTAATCATTTTGAAGATTATTCTTACCAATATAAATAGTTACATCTTGAAAATTAAAATGTTGAATCTCTAATTTCTTATTCTTTTTTGTTAATTTTTTAACTTTATTTTTGTATTGTTCAGAATTACTAAATAAGTCTAGTTTAATTTCTTCAAGTTCACTAGCTGTCGAAAATTCAATCATTGATTCAATATCTTCTAAATAGCTAATTTCACTAGTTACTTTATTAATTTGTTTTTGAACTTCAATTAAAGCATTACTTGCTTTCTTACCTTTAGTAAAGATTTGTTTTAAGTTTTTACTAGGATCAAGTTCAGGATTTAAGGATATAGTAATTTCTTCATTATTACCTAAAAAGTTAGTAACCGTAATACTTGACATTCCTTTTTTAACATTATAAAGATTAGCTTGAAGTAAAATGCCTAAATCTTTAAATTTAATGTTATCTTTAGCTTTAAGCAAATCATCATTTAAGTTATTTAGTTTTGTTTTTTGATGAATAATTAATCTTTTAACTTGTTTAATTAAATCACTATTACTGTAATTAATTGTTTTTTTATATTGGTTATAGTAATAATCAAGCATTTCTGATAAAGTTTTAAAGTTATTATTTACCATTTGATAGGAATTTAAATCAAAACAATAATAATCAAATTTATTACCATTTTGATAAATGGTAGGTTTTACTATTTGTGATAAAAAAGCTTGAATGTTTCCGTGATAATATTCAACAATTTCCTTTTCAATGTTTTTGACAAGACCTTGAATATTACTAAGTAAAACTCCATCAGTACTACTTGAAAAAGGGTTAACTTTATTTTCTTGAATAGGAAACTCATAGTTTGCTTTAGGAATAATGTATCTAGTGGATGCATCACTTGGAGGAAGCTTTCTAATTGCATCGATAATTTTATTATTTTCATCAATTAAAATGACATTACTATTACGCCCCATTAATTCAAAAACTAAATGATAATTGACATTATCGCCAAGTTCATTAAAGGTATTAACCTCAAACATAATAATTCGGTCATTTTGGTATTGTTTAATATTTGTAATAATTCCTCGTTCAATGTATTTGCGTAGTAACATACAAAAGTTACCAGGAGTTGAAGGATTTACAAATGTTTGTTTAGTCAAATATAAACGTGAAGAATCAAGTGATGCAGAAAGAAGAAGCTGATAGGTGGTTCCATCTTTTTTTACTTGAATAACAATGTCTAAAGGATTAGGTTGATAAATTTTATTTATTTTGCCTCTAGCTAAAAATGAATTAAATTCTTCAACTAAATAATGAATAAAAATTCCATCCATACTCATATCTAATCACTCCTTTTAGTATTTATTATACACTAAAAAACTAAAAAGAAATAAAAAAAGAATAAAAAAGTTGATAATTATCTCAAATAATGCTAAAATATTAAAAAATATGTATTTTTTGAGGTACTTTATGAAATTAGACAAAAAGGGATTACTAATCGTTATTTCAGGACCATCAGGAGTTGGCAAGGGAACCGTCCGTAAAGCATTATTTAATAGAGAAGGACATAATCTTGTTTACTCTATTTCTATGACCACTCGTAAGCCCCGTGAAGGTGAAAAAAATGGAGTTGATTATTATTTCGTAACTAGTGATCAATTTAAGAAAGAGATTGAAAAAGGAAATCTACTAGAATATGCCCAATTTGTTGGTAATTTTTATGGTAC
Organism: Bacillota bacterium; assembly: GCA_963648435.1. Taxonomy (GTDB): domain Bacteria; phylum Bacillota_I; class Bacilli_A; order ML615J-28; family CAG-313; genus UMGS75. The sequence goes on along the minus strand of CAVJDT010000005.1, from coordinate 41,620 downwards.
ACCTTATGATAAAGTTGAAGAACAAATTGAAAAAGGCAATGAGGTAGTTTTAGAAATAGAAGTTCAAGGGGCTATGCAAGTTAAAGCTAAAAAGCCTGATGCGGTCTTCATTTTTATTGCCCCTCCTTCATTTAAAGCTTTAGAGGAAAGACTAAGAATAAGAGGGACAGAAAGCGAAGAAGTCATCAAAGAACGTTTAGACAAAGCCTCAAGAGAATTAATGCAAGCCGCATCATATGATTACATTGTTGTTAATGATGATGTTAATAACGCGGCTGACAAAATTATGGCTATCATTAGGGCAGAACATGCCAAATGTGAACGTAGCTTAGCGGAATATTATAACTTAATGAAAGGAAATGAATAATATGATTGAAACAAAAGATAAAGATGGCATGCGTTTTCCATCAATAGACCAACTAACTCACAAATCTTCGTCTAAATATAAATTAGTAATTGCTGTTGCGAAAAGAGCTCATGAAATTGATGAAACTGGTAAATGTTATTTAGAATCAACAAGAAACATAAAAAGCATTGGTATTGCTTTAGAAGAAATAATGAATGATAAAATAGATATTGAATAGTAACATGAATAAGTTAGACCAAAAAATAAAAGCATATATTTTACTTCGTCAAAAAATAAAAGCTTTCTATTATGTTAATTATCTAATTAGTTGGGATTCAGAAACAGAAGCCCCAATTGGCTGTTTTGAAGAACGCTCTAAACAAGTTGGTGTTTTATCCGAAATGCTTTCAAAACTTATGCTAAGTAAAAAGAATGTCCAATTGATTAAAGAACTATATGAAGCAAAAGATGAACTACCAGAACTCCTTAAAGTGGAAATAATAAAAGAATATAAGAACTTAAATAAAAAATTATTAGTTCCCACCAAAGAAATAACTAAATATGAAATGTTACTAGCATTATCAGGTAATACTTGGACAAATGCAAAATTAAACAATGATTATAATTTATTTAAAGATACTTTAAAACAAATTATTGATTTTAATATGAAGTATGTTGATTATGTCAAAACTGATCAATTGCAAGGCTATGATGTTTTACTTGATGAATATGAAGATGGTGCCACTCAAGTTTTTTATGATGAATTTTTCTTAGAACTTAGAAAAGAAATCGTTCCTCTTGTTCAAAAGATTAAAGCAAAAGGTTATCATTATAACACAGCGTTTACAAAAAACAAATATGATATAAACAAACAAAAAGAGTTTGCATCATACTTAATGGATGTAATGTGCTTTGATAAAACACGAGGATTAATTAAAGAAAGTGAACACCCATTTACATCAGGCTTTGGTACCACCGATGTTAGAATTACAAATCACTATTATGAGGATTTACTTACATCTAGTATTTTTTCAGTTATTCATGAAGCTGGACACGGAACATATGAATTGCAATGTGACAAGGCTTTAGATGATACCCTAATTGGGGGCGGAAGTACAATGGCCATGCATGAATCCCAATCAAGATTTTATGAAAATATGATTGGTAGAAGCTTTGCTTTTTGGGAAACACATTATCATACTCTTCAAAAATTGTATCTAGAAGAATTAAAGGATGTTACCATAAATGATTTTTATCATTATGTGAATATTGTTGATACCTCTTTAATTAGAACTGAAGCCGATGAACTTACTTATCCACTTCATATAATGGTAAGATATGAAATGGAAAAGATGATTTTTAATAAAGAAATTACAACCGATGAATTACCTCAAAAATGGAATGAATTATATAAAGAATATTTAGGAATTGATGTTTTAGATGATGCTCAAGGTATTTTACAAGATATTCACTGGGCGTGCGGCTCATTTGGTTATTTTCCTACCTATGCATTAGGTAGTGCATATGCGGCTCAACTATATTATGCAATGAAAAAAGACTTAGATATTGATGAAGCTATCAAAGAAGGTACTCTTCAAAAGATTAATGAATGGTTAAAAGAAAAAGTACACAAGTTTGGTGCTAGTAAAACGCCTAAAGAAATTTTACTTTATGCAACAGGTGAAGAATTTAATCCTAAATATTATGTAAAATATTTAAAAGAAAAATATACAAAAATTTATGATTTATAAAGTATAAAAAATAAAAAACAAACAATAATAATAGTGTCACATCTATCGCTCTAAAGTCTTCTTTCCCTTTGATTCTACTTGGAGCGGGATGTGAACTTTTATTTTTAGTAATAACAAACATGAATTTATGAGGACAAACAAATGAATAAAAAAATAAAAGATATAGCAATTATAAGTGTTGCTTCCGCAATGATATGTATAATATCACCATTATCAATTCCTATTGGCGATATTCCAATAAGTTTAGCTACATTCATAATTTATCTTATTTCCGCCATTTTAGGGCCCAAAAAGGGCACAATTTCCGTACTTATATATATAATGATAGGAATTATCGGGGTACCAGTATTTTCAAGTTATCGGGCAGGAATTGGTATTATTGTAGGTGTGACTGGCGGTTATATTGTAGGTTACATTCCCCTTGCACTATTAACAGGAATTTTTACTTACAAGTTTAAAAATAAAATATGGATGTATCCAATTGGGATGATCTTAGGTACTACTGTATGTTATTTTATAGGAACTATTTGGTATATGTTTAATACTAGTAATAATTTAATTAGCAGTTTACTTGTGTGTGTTGTACCATTTTTATTATTTGATTTAATTAAAATAATATTATCAAGTATCTTAGCATATTTAATGAATAAGAAACTATCTTTATAATGATGGTTTCTTATTTGCATATAATGTACCAAAAGAGGTAATACTAAAATAATAAAAATCTAAAGCAACAAAATTGACAAAGCACCCTAAAATGAGTATAATATATAAGGTTAAGTTTTGGCAATTGTCAAGACTAAATTTTATGCATATTTGAACCACCAGGAACTGTGGTAATGCATAATAAATTTAGGAAGAAAGGAGAACTATTATGCCTACAATTAATCAATTAGTTCGTACTGCACGTCAAGATAAGATTAGAAAGTCAAAATCACCTCATCTTGGTATTGGTTACAACAGTTTAAAGAAATTAGAAACTAAAGTAAACAGCCCTCAAAAGAAAGGTGTTTGTACACGTGTTACAACAATGACCCCTAAAAAACCAAACTCAGCTATTCGTAAGATGGCCCGTGTTCGTTTAAGTAATGGCATTGAAGTTACAGCTTATATTCCAGGTGTTGGTCATAAACTACAAGAACATAGCGTTGTATTAATCCGTGGCGGACGTATTAAAGACTTACCAGGTGTTCGTTACCACATCATTAGAGGTACAATGGATACTACTGGTGTTGAAAACCGTAAACAAGCTCGTTCTAAATATGGTGCAAAACGCCCAAAAGCTAAATAAGGTATGTATTTAAATTAATAACAAGATATGAGAAAGGAGGAAATATCATGCCTCGTAAAGGACAGGTTCCAAAACGTAAAGTATTACCAGATCCAATTTATAATTCAGTATTAGTAACTAGACTAGTAAATAGTGTTATGTTGGATGGCAAAAAAGGTGTTGCTCAACAAATTATCTATGGTGCATTTGAAAAAGTTGGTAAAACAACAGGCCGTGACCCACTAGATGTTTATAAACAAGCCCTTGAAAATATTATGCCACAATTAGAGGTTCGTTCTCGCCGTGTTGGTGGAGCTAACTATCAAGTGCCAGTTGAAGTTAGAGAAGAAAGAAGATATACTCTAGGTTTAAGATGGTTAACAAATTATGCACGTCTTCGTAATGAAAAAACTATGGAAGAACGTCTTGCAAAAGAAATTATGGATGCTGCAAATGGAGTAGGTGCATCAGTTAAGAAACGTGAAGATACTCACCGTATGGCTGAAGCTAATAAAGCATTTGCTCATTATCAATGGTAATTAGGAGAATAAAATAATGGCTCGCGATATATCATTACAAAATACCCGTAATATCGGAATTATGGCTCATATAGATGCAGGTAAAACTACATTTACAGAAAGAGTCTTATATCACACAGGAAAAATCCACAAAATTGGCGAAACCCATGATGGTTCCGCAACAATGGACTGGATGGAACAAGAACAAGAAAGAGGAATAACTATTACTTCGGCGGCTACAACTGCCTATTGGCACAATCACCGTATAAATATTATTGATACTCCAGGGCACGTAGACTTCACGGTTGAAGTAAGTAGATCGTTGAGGGTTCTCGATGGAGCGGTAACGGTTTTAGATGCACAAGCGGGCGTTGAACCACAAACAGAAACTGTTTGGCGACAAGCTACTGATTATATGGTACCACGTTTAGTATTTGTTAATAAAATGGATAAAACTGGTGCAGATTTTAAATTTAGTTGTGATTCACTTGAAAGAAGATTAGGTGCGAATGCCCATGCTATTCAACTTCCAATTGGCGCTGAAAGCAATTTTAAGGGTATTATCGACCTAGTAACCAAAAAAGCATTCTTATATGATGAAAATCATGTAGATGAAGCAGGGCATGAAATAGAAATACCTGCCGATATGGTTGATGATGTCGAACTATATCGTGATGAATTAATTAGTGCTGTTGCTGATTTTGATGAAGATTTAATGATGGCTTATCTAGAAGGCGAAGAAATTACAGTTGAAATGTTAAAGAAAGCAATTCGTACCGCTACTTTATCAGTCCAATTCTTCCCAGTACTTTGTGGAACAGCTTTTAAAAACAAAGGTGTTAAAAAAGTACTAGACGCAGTTATCGATTATTTACCATCTCCAACGGATGTCGCCGCAATCAAAGGTCATGACAAAGATGGAAATGAAATAATCGTTGAAGCTAGCGATGATCAACCATTCGCTGCACTTGCCTTTAAAGTAATGACTGACCCATATGTTGGTAAATTAACATTCTTTAGAGTTTACCGTGGCAGACTTGAATCTGGTTCATATATATATAATTCTACAAAAGACAAAAGAGAAAGAATCGGTCGTATTCTTTTAATGCATGCAAACAATCGTACAGAAATTAAAGAAGTTAATGCTGGCGACATTGCTGCTGCAGTAGGTTTAAAAGATACAGTAACTGGTGACACTATGTGCGATGAAAAGAATCAAGTTATTCTTGAATCCATGATTTTCCCAGAACCAGTTATCCATGTTGCTATCGAACCTAAAACAAAAGGTGATCAAGACAAGATGGGGGTAGCCCTTCAAAAACTTGCAGAAGAAGATCCAACCTTTAGAACATATACAGACCATGATACTGGTCAAACAATCATTGCTGGTATGGGTGAATTACACCTAGATATTATTGTTGATCGTATGAGACGTGAGTTTAAAGTTGAATGTAATGTTGGTCAACCTCAAGTTTCTTACCGTGAAACAATCAAAAAAGCTGGCAAAGTACAAGGCAAATTCGTACGTCAATCTGGTGGCCGTGGCCAATATGGTGATTGCGTAGTTGAATTTGAACCAAACCCTGGTAAAGGATTTGAATTTGTCGATAAAACTGTTGGTGGTGTTGTTCCAAAAGAATATATTCCATCTATTCAAAAAGGTATCGAAGGAGCCCTTGCTAATGGTAATTTAGCTGGCTATCCTACAATCGATATAAAAGCAACATTAGTGTTTGGTTCTTATCATGAAGTTGACTCAAGCCAAATTGCTTTCGAAGTTGCTGGTGGACTTGCTTTCAAAGAATCAGCGAAAGTTTGTCAACCTACACTTCTTGAACCAATTATGCTTGTTGAAGTAATTGTTCCCGATGAATACGTTGGTACAGTCATTGGTGATTTAAGTACAAGACGTGGTCGTATTGACGGACAAGAAGCTCGCGGTAAGACACAATCAATTAGAGCTTTCGTGCCACTTGCACAAATGTTTGGTTATGCAACGGCCCTAAGATCTAACACGCAAGGTAGAGGCAATTATACAATGCAATTTGATCATTATGAAGAATGCCCAAAGAGCATTTCTGAAGAGATCATTAAAAAGCGTGCATAATTAAAGCACTTTTACTTGCAAAAAAAGATTATTTATTATAAAATAATAATGAATTAAAAGGAAAGGAAATAAAAAAATTATGGCAAAAGAGAAATTTGTACGTACTAAACCCCATGTAAACATTGGTACTATTGGCCACGTTGACCATGGAAAAACTACTCTTACTTCTGCAATCACTTCAGTTCTTGCAGATAAGGGATTATCAAAGAAAATGGATTATGACCAAATCGATGGTGCTCCAGAAGAAAAAGCACGTGGTATAACGATCAACACTTGCCACGTTGAATATGAAACTGAAAAACGTCACTATGCACACGTTGACTGCCCAGGACATGCTGACTATGTTAAAAACATGATCACTGGTGCCGCTCAAATGGATGGTGCTATCCTTGTTATCGCAGCTACAGACGGTCCTATGGCTCAAACTCGTGAACACATCTTATTAAGCCGTCAAGTAGGTGTTCCTAAACTAGTTGTTTTCTTAAACAAATGCGATATGGTTGATGATGAAGAATTACTAGAATTAGTTGAAATGGAAGTTCGTGAATTATTAAATGAATATGGATTCCCTGGTGATGATACTCCAATTATCCGTGGTTCAGCATTAAAAGCTCTAGAAGGCGATCCTAAAGCTCGTGAAGCTATCCAACAATTAATGGATGTTGTTGATGAATACATCCCTGACCCTGTTCGTGAAACAGATAAACCATTCTTAATGCCAGTTGAAGACGTATTCTCTATCACTGGTCGTGGAACAGTTGCTACTGGCCGTGTTGAACGTGGTACAGTTAGAGTTGGTGATACTGTTGAAATCGTTGGTATCAAACCTACTCGTTCTTGTGTTGTAACAGGCGTTGAAATGTTCCGTAAATTACTTGACTTCGCAGAAGCAGGTGACAACATTGGTACATTACTACGTGGTGTTGACCGTAGCGAAATCGTTCGTGGACAAGTTCTTGCAAAACCTAAATCAGTTACTCCTCACTCAGAATTTGACGCTGAAGTTTACGTATTGACTAAAGAAGAAGGTGGACGTCACACTGCATTCTTCTCTAACTATCGTCCTCAATTCTATTTCCGTACAACTGACGTTACTGGTGTTATCACATTACCAGAAGGTGTTGAAATGGTTATGCCTGGCGATAATACACAAATGCATGTATCTTTAATTCACCCAATCGCTGTTGAAAAAGGTACTAAGTTCTCAATTCGTGAAGGTGGCCGTACAGTAGGTGCAGGTTCAGTTTCACAACTTGACAACTAATTAGTTTTACTAATTATTATTTGAATAGAATAGTCTCTCATTTAGATGGGAGACTTTTTTGACTGAAGTTTTATCTTAATATAAAACGAAAACGGTAACATATGTTACTATTTTCGTTGACAATAATAAATATTGATATAATATAGTAGGGTGATATTGATGAATTATAGTTTTTTTCAAGATGTAGATGATATCAAAAAATTACTAAAATTATCAGATGAAGTGCTTTGTAGTGAATACTTGAATGTTTCAAAAATGACATATTATAGATGGAAAGATCAAAAACAAATACCATCAAATAATGATTTAGAATTTTTTTATAATGTGATATATTTGAATAAAGTAAAAGAAGAATAATATCTTTCTTTAAACTTAGAAAATGTAAAAATTTTAATGCATGGCTTGAAAACAAATTTAAATGGTGAAATTAGTGTAACTTACGGGCAAAGTGGTAAAGACTTTGGACAAGGGTTTTTCTGCTGGAGAATCAATAGATCAAGCTATATCGTTTGTTTCCACATATCTGACATCATCACCTTATTTTTTAAATATTAAAAAATTAGAGTTAGATATTTCTTTAGATTGGTTAATTTTAGTCGCATATAATAGGGGAAGATTAGAAAAATATAAAAATTCTAACTTTTTAAAAAAGATTTTCGAAAAAACAAAAAATGCTGATCTAATAATTGCTCCAATAGCAGATAATTCAATGTATGCGGTAATTAATGAATTTTTAAATGGAACAATTACCGATGAACAATGCATTAATGCGGCATCAGCAAATAGACTTGGTAAACAATATGTTTTTTTGAATGATGAAATAATTTCACAAAATTTAGAAATCTTAGAAAAATGTTATTTGTGCACGAATGAGAAAAAAGATTATAATTCTAAAAAACTTATAGAAAATAATGCTGGAAAACAAAAAGTTATTATGGCTAAAAGAAAATATATAGAGGAGTTATTTATAGAGTAATGATAAAGAGAGAATTAGATAATCTAGAAATTATTTTATGTCAATATCAATCAGAAATGATTGAACGTCAATTGATTTAGTTGATTGTTCATCGGTACAGTTTATTAACAAATTTATGAAATCAAATTTGGCTGAAAGAATGGATGATATTGGATTTTTCTGGGAAGCAAATAGTGTAGATAACTATTTAAAAGAATTACTTAGTACGATAAAATATCGAAAAGGTGGTAAAAAATATCCTTCAAACATTCTTGCTTGGGTAGGATACCTTTATCGTTTCTTATCATATACATATAACTACACTTCATGCCAAGTATTATCCTTAATTAAACCAAAAACTTTATTATCATGCTATGAAGCTTATCACAGTTTGGATGTGTTAGAAGCGATTAAAAGATTATTGAAAGCTGGTGGTTATGATACTGAAGAATCAATTAGTTTGTTAGAAATAAATAAGTAAGGGAGAAAAAATATAATAGTAGATCAATTTGACTAGATAGATAATTATATAAGAGACATTAATTTATATTGCTATGCTTTTTGTTATTCATAATCAAATAATTTTATGCTAGATATAAATTTCAAACTAGCTTAATCTAAATACACATTATTATTGACTTTTTACTAATTTTAAGTATAATAATATAGGTCGTCTATTTAGATTTGTTACACAAGAAAAAGCAAAGTATTAGTCACTTAGCTTTCATTCCATTGATTATGATAATAGACGAAAACCAATTATGCTTTAATAAAAATTTATAGGAGGCTTTATGAAAGCAATTAAAAAAGTATTTATAGCATGCATCGCTCTAGTAATGTTTGCATGCGTATTGTTTGGCACGTTGTCGCATCAGTCTGTAAAAGCAAGCACGACTACGGTAAAAATAAACGATCTTTCTACAAACTTAAATACAAGCAGTGCCAAAAAGATTAGCTTAGGTACATACAACTCTTCGCCCATAATATGGACAGTTATAGGATATAACGGTACAGGCGTTTGTTCAAGTGAAAACACTATTACTCTTATTACAACCGATATTGTAGGAACTGAGAAGTACAGTAAAAATGGCAGTAACACGTATTCTTCGGCGCAAGCGGATATGATGAATTATTCTATGAAATTGTACTTAGATGCTCTTGCAAATACGCTTGACAGTGGTGCAAAAAATGCACTAGTTAAGGTTACTGTAGACAAATGGTCTGGTTTTTTTGTTCCAATAAGTCAAACGATTTTTTCTGACTTGAATACATCGATACGTAACATTGAAAAAGCTTATCTTACCGTTGATGGAAATGTAGATAGCAACGGACGATATAATAAATACAACACAACTGCAACGAACAACAATCGTTGTTGGACTACAATCGATACGACAAAAATTGAATCTGTCGAACTCGGCGATGATGGCATTTACACTTTAAACTTCAAGCCTGCCGATAAAAGTATTCTTTCTTTCGGTGCCAATATGATAGAAGCACAGACTGTTTATTTCGGTTCTTATGATTCAACTGATGATGGCATTGATAATCCTACGCCTATCAAATGGAAAGTTTTAGGATATAATGGTGAAGCGTTCGGTTATTTAAAAACCTATGATAAAGCGGGTTATCTTACTCTTTTTAGTACCGAGAATAGATATGGTGAAATGAAATATGGCTCGGATAATGTCTATGATAACAGTTTGGTAAAAAGTAAAATAACTGAAATTGCGGCCGCTGCTTTTACCGAAAACGAAAAACTTGGAATAATTCCAAACGAAGGTAATGAAGTTATATGGGCACCGGCACAATCCATAATAAATAGTTATTTTGTTAGTAATAGCACAACAGAAGAAAACTTTAGCTGGTGGACTTCTACAGCCGGTTCATCTTCTGATAGAGCATATATGTACAGTGACAATAGCTATGACCCATCTTTAATTCAAAACAAAGCAGGAATTCGATTCTGTGTGTTTATCAACTTATCTTCGATAGACTCGATTACCGAAAATGAAGATGGTAGTTTCTCGATGACCTTTATCGAGCCACACGTTCATAAGTGGGTAGGAAAACTTGGTGAAACCGACAACGTTTTAACTGCTGTATGCGAAGGAAATGGTAACTGTGATGTAACCGTTACGCCTACTCTTACGATAGATGTAGATGTTAACACTGCCGGAAATAACGCTTATACAGGTCATCCTTTTGAGGGGGCTTCATCAACAGTTACAAACTGGGATCAAGAAGGTCTTGAAGAAGCTCCGTCGCTTGTGTTTGTAAGCCAAGATGGCACAACCTATCCTGAATCTGAAACTCCACCAACCAACGCTGGTTTATATACCGTTAAGGCAACTTTTGGTGGCGTCACCGCTTACAAAGATTTTAAGTTAAATAAGGCAAGTAACTATATCAAAGGCAACATCGAAAGCTTCAAAAGTATAGAATATGGTGAAGAAATCGAGTATCCAAAAATGACCACAATATATGGTACCGTACGTTTTAAGTTTTCTACTGAAAGTGATGGTGAGTATACATACGATGTTCCCAACAAAATTGGCAATTATTATGTTAAAGCGTATGTAGAAGAATCTGAAAACTATAAAGCATATAGCACCAATTATTATTGGTTTTATATAAAAAAATGTTCAAATGAATTTACCAATCAGCCTACAATATCAAACTGGAAGTACGGAGCAACACCTAACGAACCGACAGGTGCCGCCACAAAATATGGTAGCGAAACCATAGTTTATATGTATCGTAGTGATAACACTGACTTTTCGACTGATGTTCCGACTGCTATTGGCAAACATTATCTCAAGGCGGTCGTTGCAGAAGGCGAAACTTATAAAAATGCCGAAAGTAGCATAATTACTTTCTATATTGAAAAAGGTGATTATATAGAAGCAGGCAAAGTACTTTGTGAAAAAGAATTGATAGCAGGGAAAACTACAGCTACAACCTATGATTTATCCTCATATATAACAAATGTTGGTGAATATACCATAAAAAGTGCAGTGATTGATTCTGATCAAGATGGAATTATAGGTGCTGTTAGTGCTAGCGGAAATCAAATTTTTGTTACGGGCAAAGCAGATTCTGCTAAAGATAAAACCGCTCGTATAAAACTTACCATCTCTTGTTCGTTATATGAAGACTTTGATGTGTACGTTACGCTTAAAACTATCGGTAAAACGACTTTAACGATAAATGCACTTGGTGAATTTAATTACGCATATACAGGAAATAAAAAGGGCAATAATCTACTTGACTTAATAAACGTAAGTAGCGGATACGACAAGAATAACCTTGTTATTTCGTTCAAAAAAGCAGATGGTGAGGCCCTTAACGAAGAACCAGTAAATGTAGGTAGTTACCTTGTTACTTTCGCCGTTTTTGAATCAGATGAAGAATTTGAAGGCAGTCTAACCGTAAGTTACAATATTACAAGAATGACTAATGAACTTGATACTTCTTCAGATCTTTTCTGGGGTTGGAATTTCGGTGATGAAAATCCACACCTTATTGAACCTTTATATGGTACACCCGTATATACTTACTACGATAAAGATGGAAACGTTCTTGATGGTAGACCTATTCACGCTGGTAGTTATAAACTTTCTGTTCATGTAGATAGGACTGAATATAGTGAAGAATTCAACAGTGAAATAATAGATTTCGTTATCGAAAAAGCATATATTCAAATAACCGTTAAAGGTGAACCTAGTTATAATTATGATGGAACGGCTAAAAAAGGCTTTGACCCATCTACGCTTACTGTAACAAACAATTATGATGTAAGTAAACTAGTTTATACTTATGCAAAAAAAGTTGACAATGATGATATCAAAATTGAAGGTGCACCTATAACTGTTGGTTCTTACGCCGTAACTATTCATGTTCCTGATGATGAAACAGATTACAATGGTTACATTATCATAAATTTCGAAATTAAAAAAGCCAAAAATGAAATTATTGATCTTAAAGATTCTTACAGTATTGAATATGACGAAACGGAATATGACTTGCCTTTAACCCGCTTTGGCACGCCAACATACACTTTCTATTTTAATGGTGTAACAGTTGACAAACCTACCGAAATAGGCAAATACACATTTGTAGTTTTTGTTCTTGGAACTGAAAATTACAACGAATTTACAAGCAACGAAATTAATTTTGAAGTAAAACATTTGCTTTTCGATAAAAATAGTATTTCATTTAATGATGTTACCGTAGAGGAAGGTTCAAATCCAAATGATATTAAAATTTCGGGTGAACTACCAAAAGGTGTTACAGTTACTTATGAAGGTTTACCATCTGAACTAAAACCTGGTAAGTTTACAGTAAAAGCAATAATTTATCTTGATCCATCGATTTATGAAGTTGATTCCGGTAATGAATATTTTGAACTAACAGCTACTGTTACGGTAACAGGTGGCGAAAACAACGCAAATGGTGGCGACTTCCCTGTTGTTCCCGTTGTTGTGGGTGGTGTTATGGCTGTTGCTATGATTGTGGTTATTATCATAATCGTACGTAAAAAGAAACACATTTAAAACATATTTTTAAACTATAATGCCACTTTTATTAAAAATTTAATATCAAATGTAAAAGGAAGTTTGAGTTATATCTTACTTCCTTTTACTACATTGTTGTAAAAAAAATAGTATTAGATATTTTTTCTAAGTAAAAAATTTTCATGCCAAATATAGCTTCTTAAACTAACTTACATTATCCACAAAAAAATACCATCATCTTAAGTAGTATTGATGTTGAAAAAAGTCGAAAATTATGATACAATAATATAGTCTAATGTGAAAACATTGATAAACTGACGATAAGGAAAAGGTAAATATGCTTAAAAAGTTTTTTTTAGGGTTAAGCTTAATCTTAACAGTTCTTATTTCTTTTCTTATGAAAATAACATTATGGAAAGAAATTTGGATACCGATTGTTCTTTTTATTGGAATTTATATAGGTGTAATTATCTTATACTTTTTCATTATTTGGTTAATATCATTAACTATTGATACTAAAAAAGAATATGATAAACCTAATAAGTTTTATGCATGGCTTGTTGTAATAACGATGGAGATGTTAAGCAATTATGCAAGAGCGAAAGTAAAAGTTATAGGTATGGAAAAAGTACCTACTAATCAAAAATATATGTTGGTATTTAACCATCGGTCCAAATTTGATCCGATTATTCAATCATATGTTTTAAGAAAAAGTAATCTTGTACATATCTCCAAACCTAGTAATTTTAAAGCACCTATTGCTGGGGCATTTATTAAACGTAGTTGTTATTTATCAATAGATAGAGATAATGCTCGTAATGGTTTGAAAACAATTATAAAAGCTATAAACTTAATTGAAAACGATGTTGCTTCGGTTGGCGTTAGTCCTGAAGGAACAAGAAATTATGGTGAAGGTTTACTTCCATTTCATAATGGTTGCTTCAAAATTGCCTTAAAAGCAAAATGCCCAATTGTAATTTGCACAATGCATGGAACTAGCAATATCCATAAAAACTTTCCTTGGAAAAGAACAAAAGTAGAAATGAAAATATTGAAAGTTCTTACATATGATGAAATTAAAGATTTATCAACTAATGAAATCTCTAATATTGTAAGAACAACTATGGAAGAAGATTTAGGAATAAAGGAGGAAAACAATGAATTATATTCTATGCAATCCAAAATCTAAAAATGGTGAAGGTCAAAAAAAGCTAGATGAATTTCTAGAAAATAAAGAACGAGAATATAAAATATTAAGTGTATTAGAAAAAATAGACTATGCTAGCATTTTAGCAGATGCTAAACCTGAAGATGAAATTGTTATTATTGGTGGTGATGGTACTTTAAATCACTTCATTAATGATGTTAAAAACTTAAAAATTAATTGTAAAATTTATTTCTTATCATCTGGTACTGGAAATGACTTCCTAAATGATTTAGGTAAAAAAGCTGAAGATGGTAAAATTCAAATTAATGAATATTTAGAAAACTTACCAGTGGTAATTGTTAATGGTAAAGAGTATCGTTTTATTAATGGTATAGGATATGGCATTGATGGATATTGTTGTGAAGTTGGCGATGAACTTAGAGAAAAGTCAACAAAACCAGTTAATTATACTTCAATTGCAATTAAAGGATTACTATTTCATTATAAAGCACCAAATGCTAAAGTTACAATTAATGGTGAAACAAAAGAATATAAACGTGTATGGCTTGCCCCTACAATGAAAGGTAAATACTATGGTGGTGGAATGATTGTTGCTCCTAACCAAGACCGCCTAGATCCAGAACATTATGTCACAACTGTTGTTATGCATGGTTCTGGTAAACTTAAAACCTTAATGGTTTTCCCTTCTATTTTTAAAGGTGAACACGTTAAACATACAGAAATGGTTGATATAATCAAAACTCATGAAGTTGAAGTAGAATTTGACCGACCAACTGCCCTTCAAATAGATGGTGAAACAATTAGAGGTGTTACTAGCTATAAAGTTATTGCTAAGTAAACACGGTGTAAATAATGCTTAGATTTTACACGGTTATCATTACTCATTTATTTAGTTGTATTAGATTTATATTTGGGTTAAAGAGAATAATAAGACATCAAGAAAAATACAGCGAAAAAGAAAAATACAATTATTGTCGTAAAATTGTCCATAAAGTAAGCAAAAAAAGTAGAGTTACAGTTAATGTATATGGAACGGAAAACTTACCTAAAGAACCCGGTTATGTGATGTATTCAAATCATCAAGGTAGGTATGATGGACTTGCAATTATCGAAAGTCATGAAGAACCTTGTACCGTGGTACTTAACGCTCATCGAGGAAAAGCTTTATTTATTAGACAATTTCTAGAAGTGCTAGGAGCTAAAAAAATAGTAGTTGGTGATCTAAGAAGTACGGCTAAACTATTTAGAGAAGTAGAAAAAGAAATAATGGCAGGTCGTAATTATGTCATTTTCCCAGAAGGTATTTTTTATGATAATCAAAACACAATGATTGATTTTCATACTGGTTGTATGCACTTTGTTTTCCGTACGAAGTGTCCTATTGTGCCAGTGACGCTATATGATACATATAAAGTGTATGGCATTAATTCATTGAAACGGGTTAGTTGTGAAGTACATTACTTAGAACCAATTCCTTATGAAGAATATAAAGACTTAAATAAGATTGAACTTGCAACTCTTATTAAGACAAAAATTCAAGAAAAACTCGATGAATTAAATGCATTTCATCAAAATAGTATTTAACTGCAAATAAAATATTTGCAGTTTTTTAAAAAAATGATATAATATAATAGAGGTGAAATTATGTTTATTGATACACATGTTCATTTAAATAATCCAATCCTTTATGAAAAAATTGATCAAGTTATAAATGAAGCAAAAGAAGCCAAAGTAACAGAATTTATTGTCGTTGGCTATGATTTAGAAACAAGTAAAAAAGCCCTTGAAATAGCTGAAAAATATGAATGTTGTTATGCAATTATCGGGTTTCATCCTACCGAAATTAAAGACTATACTGATCAAGAATATGCATGGTTAGATGAAAATGCTAGTAAAAATAAAGTAATAGGAATTGGCGAAATTGGTTATGACTTACACTGGGATACAACAACCTTAGAAGAACAAGAACAAGCCTTTATAAAACAAATTAAAATAGCTTTAAAACATAATTTACCAGTTAGTATCCATACAAGAGATGCTACTCAAAAAACCTATGAAACTCTTCAAAAATATGGTATGAAAAGACTAAAAGGAGTTATCCATTCATATAGTGGAAGTAGTGAAATGGCCAAAGAATTTATCAAGCTTGGATTTAAACTTGGCATCTCTGGCCCTATAACATTTTTAAATAATCGGACAATGAAAGAAACTGTGGAGAAGGTTTCACTAAATGATTTAATCACAGAAACAGATTCCCCATATCTTACGCCCCATCCATATAGAGGAAAAGAGAATGGGCCTAAATATATTCCATTAATTGTGGAAAAAATAGCTGAGATAAAAAACATAAATATAGAAAAAGTATCAAAAGTAATTAGAGAAAATGTAAAGGAGCTATTCAATATATGAGAAAAAAAGTTTTAAGTGTTATCTTAATATTTAGTTTATTCTTTGTATTAAGTAGTTGTAATGATTCATATACAAACGAAGTAATTACCAAAAAAGTTGATTATGAAGAAAGTATAACAATATATGATTTAGAAGATGCTCTTACTTTAGCAGTTGAAAAGTGTGATGAAACAGTTATTGGAGTAGAAGCTAAAAACACCTTATCAACTAGTTTTGGTAGTGGTGTAATTATTAAATCAGTAGAAAATACAAGAGGTTATAAGTATTATGTCGTAACTAATTTTCATGTAATTAGCTATCGTAATAGAGTTAACAATAATGTGGTAGTATACTTAGGAAAATACGATGAAGAATTAAAAGCAACAGTAGTAGCATACGATGAAAACAAAGATGTAGCAATTTTAACTTTTATGTCTAATCGTCTATTACCAGTTGCCACCACTGGTGATAGTGCCAACCTTAAAAAAGGTAGATATGTGATTGCGGTGGGAAATCCATATGACTTAAAAACCTATTACAATACAGTTACAATTGGTAATGTATCAGATGCTTCAAGAAAAGTTCAAAAAGAAAGTGAACAATATAATTATTACATTCAACATACCGCAGCGATCAATTCTGGTAATAGCGGTGGTGGATTATTCGACATTCATGGGAATTTAGTAGGAATTAATACA
The DNA here is from genome assembly GCA_963648435.1 of Bacillota bacterium. Taxonomy (GTDB): domain Bacteria; phylum Bacillota_I; class Bacilli_A; order ML615J-28; family CAG-313; genus UMGS75. Next base: position 24,638 of record CAVJDT010000005.1, on the reverse strand, counting down.
TGGAAATATGCAGAAACGGATATTGAGGGAATGGAATTTGCGATTCCTATTCACATAGTGAAAAATCTATATCCACAATATTTTGCAAACAACTAAAAATGAAATAAAGGGGGAAAAACAATGGAACACATTATAGAAGTAAAAAACTTAACAAAAGACTATGGTAGTGGACGTGGTGTTTTTGATGTTTCTATTTATGTTGATAAAGGAGAAGTTTTTGGTTTTTTAGGTCCAAATGGAGCTGGTAAATCAACAACAATTAGACACTTAATGGGATTTTCAAAACCTGATAAGGGAAGCACTAAAATTGAAGGATACGAAACCTTTGATAAATATTATGAAATCTTAAATCATGTAGGTTATATTCCTGGTGAAATTGCCCTTCCAGCAGGACTTACAGGATGGGATTTTATAAGAATGATGCAAGATCTTCAAAAAATATATAATGAAGAACGTTTAATGAAATTATTAGAATTATTTGAACTTGAAGATATCGTATTAAAAGAAGATACTAAACGAATGAGTTTAGGCGTAAAAAGAAAACTTGCCATTGTAGTTGCTTTTATGTCTGATCCCGAAGTATTAATTCTTGATGAACCAACAAGTGGACTTGATCCGGTTATGCAAGAAAACTTTGTTGAATTTATTCACCAAGAAAAGAAAAGGGGAAAAACCATTCTTTTATCAAGTCATATTTTTACAGAAGTTGATTCAACCTGTGACCGAATTGCAATTATCAAAGATGGCAAAATAATATCTGAATTTCTTGCGAGTGACTTAAAACATGCCTCAAGAAAATTCTATACTTTAGATTTTAATAGTGAAAGTGGCAAAGCAAAATTTATAAAAGAATATGTAAAGATACCATCAATAATTCTTTATAATGAAAAAGAATTAAATGCATATATTAGTACGGAAGATAAAGATTTAAATGAATTAATAGCATTACTTTCCGAATGTGATGTCAAAGAATTCAGCAATAAACGAGAATCACTAGAGGAATACTTTATGAAGTTTTATAAAGAAGATAAAGACTTTGGAGGTGCACTATAATGGCAGTAATTGAACTTAAAAATTTAACCAAAGATTATGGTGCTGGCAAAGGAATCTTTGATTTAAATCTTTCTATTGAAAAAGGAGAAATGATTGGCTTTGTTGGAACCAATGGCTCAGGTAAAACTACAACTATAAGAAACATTATGGGCTTTATTAAACCAACAAAAGGTGAAGCCCTTGTAAGCGGCTTAAATTCTTGGGAACATGCAAGTGAAATTGCGAAAGAAATTGGCTATGTACCTGGAGAAATAGCTTTTCCTGACCTTAAAACAGGAATTGATTTCTTAAAGTGTCAAGCCGAATTCTTAGGTCTTACCGATATGAGTTATGCGAATGAACTAATTGAAAGATTACAACTAGATCCAAGAGCTAACCTAAGACGAATGAGCAAAGGAATGAAACAAAAAACAGCTTTGGTTGCGGCGATAATGAATGATGCACCTATAATTATTCTTGATGAACCAACCACTGGGCTAGACCCATTAATGCGTGTTACGTTTCTTGATATTATTAAAAAAGAACATCAAAAAGGTAAAACTATTTTTATGAGTAGTCATAGTTTTGAAGAAATAGAAAGCACCTGTGATCGGGTAGTTTTAATAAATGATGGTCACATTGTAGATATATGCAGTATGAACGATATTAAACATCGACAAATCAAAGATTTTAAAATTGAGTTCAACACAAAAAATGATTACGAAAACTTTAAAAAAGAAAATTTTCAAATCATTAGAACTCAAGAACAATATAATCAAGTTACCATTAAAATTAAAGCTGCTGATACAGCTAACTTATTAAAAATATTAAAAAAATATGATGTAAAATTCATATCAGAAATACCATATACTTTAGAAAAACACTTTAAAGAAGTTTTAATCAAAAGAAAAAGGGAGGGAAAATAATGTTTAGTAAAGCTTTATTTAAACAATCATGTAAAGCCAATGGTACAATGTGGCTAATCATTACTGGTGCCGTTTGTTTTATGCTTGCTTGTGTAATGCTAATTAGTGGAAATGGCACAATTGGAGATGTAAAAGATTCAATTCAAAATACAATCATTAACAAAGAAATTGATTCAGAATTACAAAAACGATCATTAAATTATTATAATAATGCCTTAGATGGAACAACACAATTTGATAAATCATTCGCAAATAATGTTACAGATACTTTAACTTATTTAATATGGTTGAACAAAGAACCACAAAGAAGCAATTATGACGATGATACAAGTTATAAAATTGCTTACGGCGTTTGGTCTGTTAGTAATCCTACACCTAAGATTAATACTGTTGCGGGTAAAGAGTATATAAAAACAGTTCTTGCGTGGCAAGGTAAAATGCCAAATAAAACTACTGATATGAGTGATGAAGAATACAACAAGTTATTAGAAGAATGGAATAAACAATCACCACTAACTGAAGAAAATGCGGTAACAGTAGCCTACACTTATGCTCTTAGTGATGTTCAAGAATATATTCTTCAAAAACTTCAAAAACAAGATAAGACAATCACAAAAGATTCATTACTATATCAAGAAATTTTAGGCATTGTGCTATATGACATTAATCCAAATGGAACATTTGATGATAAATATAAAGAACATGATGAAAAAGTACCAGATGATTACGATATAATGTCAATTATTAATCATTTAAGTACAAGTGATGTAACAGAGTATTTGGCTAGTGATGAAAGACAAGAATATTTATCAGAACGTGCCGAAAATACTGCGATTTTCTTTATTGCGGATAACATGACTCAAGTAGCAAACATTGATAAGTTACTTGATGCACTTGCTTCATACGGAATAACAAAAGAAAGATTTGATGAATTTGGTTACACTTATGAAAAAATTACAGATCTTGCTACTACGACAGTTATAACATATCGTACAAGAATTGAATATATAGAAAAAGATTTAAAAGAATTACTTACAGAAGGAAAAATAACAGAAGAAGAATACAATAAATCTTTAGATGAAAAAGATCAAAGTTTAACATCTGAAATTACAGGTAGTCTTTTATCAGCACTACCAGAAAAAGTATCAGGTGCTTTAAAAGAAGTTGGTCAAATGGATTTATATACAATGATAGTCGGATCAATTTTTTACAAACTTGCAGGGCTACTACTTCCAATTATTTATTTAATCATGGCATCTAATAACCTTATTGCAGGTCAAGTAGATAGTGGTTCAATGGCATATGTTTTATCAACATCGACAAAAAGAAAAACAATTATATTTACTCAAGCAGTTTATCTTGCTGGTTCCCTTCTTGCGATGGTTGGCTTAATGACTGTAACAAGTTGTGTATGTCTTGCAATAATAAAAAGTCAAGTTGAACTAACATTTGGTAAACTTATTCTTCTAAATTTAGGAGCTTACTTAGTGTTATTTGCTTTATCTGGTTTATGCTTTCTAACATCATGTTACTTTGACCGTAGTAAACGTTCAATGGCAATTGGTGGAGGCTTAAGTATTTTTTCACTAGTTGCTTCAATGCTTGGTTTATTTGGCAGTGAAGTAATGCCTTCAGTTATAAGACTTGAAGCTTTAAATTATTTTAACTATACAACTATTATTACCTTATTTGATGTTTTATCTATAATGGATGGTACTAAGGTCTTTATTTGGAAATTCATCATCTTACTTGTTTTAGGTGGTATAGGATATGTGTTAGGTGCTATTAAGTTTAATAAGAAGGATTTACCACTATAATGATAGACGTTGGAACTAAAATAGTAGAAACAAAAAGACTAATTCTAAGAAAATTAGAATTAGCTGATGCTTCTAAGGTTTATCAAAATTGGACTAGTGATAATAAAGTTACTAAGTATGTTACATGGAGTACGCACCAAAGTATCCAAGAAACAATAGAGTACATTAATTATAAACTAACAAGATATGATGAAAAATACTGTTATGATTGGGTAGTGTGCATAAAAGATACAAACGAACCAATTGGGGAAATTGATGCAGTAAAGGTGTCAATACTAAACAATCAAGTAGTAATGGGATATTGCTTTGGTAGTAAATACTGGAATAAAGGATATGGAACTGAAGCCTTAAGTGCTGTTATTGATTATTTATTTAAAGAAGCAAAAGTCGATAAAGTTATAGCATACCATCAAGTAGAAAATCCTGCATCAGGTAGAGTTATGCAAAAATCAGGTATGCACTTAGATGCAACTCTTGAAAATTATATGATAGATAAGACTACCAAAAAACGAACAGGAATAGTAATCTACTCTATAGATAGAATTAAGTAGTATATAATTTACTAATTACAATTACATTTAAGAAAGAAAAGCATAAATATATGTTTTTCTTTTTTAATTTTTGAAAACATATTAGAAGAAGTTAAAAAACTAATACTCTAAAGTTGGAAAAGTGCAAAAAATATAGTGTAATAAAGTTGGAAAAGTGCAAAAAATATAGTATAATAAGGTTGGAAAAATGCAATGAGGTGAAAATATGTTATTTAGAAAAGCGTATAATTATATAAAAAAATGGTATGACTCTAATAATAAAAAAGCTTTACTAATAGATGGAGCAAGACAAATTGGAAAAACTTACCTAATTAGAGAATTTTTAAAAGAAAATGCTATGTCATATATAGAATTCAATTTATATGAAAATAATCTTGTAAAAGAAGCTTTTGAATCAATTAGTAACGCAAAAGAATTATTAATAAAAATAAGTGCCCTCGCCACAAAACCTCTAATTAAGGGAGAAACAATCATCTTTATAGATGAAGTTCAAGCAGCTAGTGATATTGTCACAAAAGTAAAATTTTTAATTGAAGAAGGCTCATATAGATATATCTTTAGTGGTTCACTGCTAGGAATTAGTTATAAAAACATTGATTCATTACCTGTTGGATATATTGATATATTTGAAATGTATCCTCTTGATTTTGAAGAATTTTGCCTTGCAAATAAAGTCTCAACTGATACTATTAATTATTTGGAATGTCAACTTAAGAATATGATTCCTATTGATGATACAATTCATAAACAAATGATTAAATTGTTTAATTTATACACTATTGTAGGTGGATTTCCTGAAGTTGTAGATAAATTTACTAAAACATTTAATTTACAAGATGTCTTTTATTTACATGAATCAATAGATAAATTATATAAATTGGATATTTCTAAATATACTAAAGAAAATGCTTTACTAGTAAAAGATATATATTCTTTGATCCCAAGTGAATTAAACAATCAAAATAAAAGGTTTATTTTAAAAAATTTAAACGAAAAAGGACGTTTCTATCAGTATGAAGATTCTTTTGTTTGGCTATTGAACAGCAATATAGGTTTATTTGTATATAATGTTGATAATCCTATTTATCCCCTTCTAGCAAGTAAAGACCGAAAATTATTTAAATTATTCTTATGTGATACGGGGCTATTATCTCATTATTTATATAGTGATAATATGGTTAAAATATTGAATAATGATGTAAATGTTAATTACGGTTCAATTTATGAAAATGTAGTAGCTCAAGAACTTAAATGCCATAATTATAATCTATTCTATTACAATAGCAAAAAAAATGGAGAGGTAGATTTTATAATAGAAAATGGAACAGAAGTTATACCTATTGAAGTAAAATCAGGAAAAGATTATAAGAGACATGTTGCGTTAGAAAATTTATTAAATAATCAATCATATAATATAAGCAAAGCATATACACTATGTCAAGATAATATTCAATGTGTTAATAATAGAATATATTTACCAATTTACTTAATAATGTTTTTTAAAAATATAAAAGATGTAAAAAGTAATGTTATTCATATCGATATAAGTGCTTTAAAATAAAACGTCAAAAAGTAGTAATTAAATTACTACTCTTTAAACGTTATATAGTTAGTTAGAATATAACATTTGAATATACCATGGAATATTATTTTTCTTAAAGTATACTGGTTTATTATATTCGGTAAAACTAGAGTAAAAACCAGTCATAGGATTTAATTCAATGCCAATCACATCATCTGGTGTTTCATACCACGTGTTTGGCTTTTTTCGCGTATAACTTTCAATTACATCAGCCCAAATATATTTGCCAAATCTTAAATCCTTGGACATTGTAATTTCACGGTTATCATCATAACCTGTCCAAATGCTTAGGACAATATTTGGATTATATCCTACCATCCAATTGTCAGTATCAGTAGAACCACTTTTACCAGCATATTTATGAGACAATAAACTTGAAATAACAACTCCTGTTGGTCTAATGTTGTAAGTTAGATTACGATCAAAAATAGAAGTCATTGTTTCATTTAAAAGATATACATCACTTTGATTTGCTACCATAGTTTTTTTGGATGGCGTCTCATATAACACTTCATTATCAAAGGTTGTAATTTTAGTAATAATTGTAGGAGTAACTTTTACACCAAGATTAGCAAGAATAGCATAGCCTTCAGTTAATTCTTTTACACTTACTTCTTTAGTTCCAAGAGCAAGCGATGGTAAGTCTTTAGGAATATTGCCGGAAAATCCAAATCTTGTTAAAGTATTAGCTAGAACACTAGGCCCTAAAAATAAATGAGTCTTTACAGCATATATATTATCGCTAGTCGCAATAGCGTATAGCATTGAAACATCAGTATCAGCGTATATATTAGCATAATTAGTAGGAGCATAAGCTTTACCATTATAGTAGAAAGTGGTTGGTTCACTTTTAAAGGTTGTAGCAGGAGTAAATCCATTTTCTATTGCACTTAAATAAAGGAAAGGCTTGATACTAGATCCAGGCTGACGAACACTACTAGTGGCCCGATTATATGAACTTTTTTCATAGTTTCTACCACCCACAACAGAAAGAACATGACCATTTGTTGGATCCATTGCATACATTGCGACTTCGATATCCGTATCGGGAATGCGGTAGTTTATGCTTCTTACCATTTCTTGATAAAGTTCACTATCAAGCGTTGTGTAGATCTTTAATCCTTTATAAGCAACTTTTAGCATATCAGGGTAATTGCTTAATTCCTTAATGACTAAGTCTTGAAAATATGGAGCATTTAAAACTTCATTATTTAAATTTATACCAATGATTTTAGGATTTTCTTTTACCGCATTATCATACTCATCGCTTGTAATGACTTTATCATTAAGCATTTCTTTTAAAATTAAATTAGTTCTACTATTATTATTTTCAGGATTTTTAATTGGTGAATAAATAGTAGGACCTTTTGGAATTGAAGCAATCATACAAGCTTCTTTTAACGTAACTTCATTTGCATGTTTACCGAAATAATAAAGACTTGCATCTTCAACCCCATAAATACCATGATCAAAATAAATGGCATTGAGATATCCTTCTAATATTTCATTTTTACTATAAATGCTTTCAAATTTCACCGCAATCATTGCTTCATTAATTTTCCTTTTCCAGGTTTGTTCACTATTCAAAAATAATGTTTTAACGTATTGTTGAGTGATGGTAGAACCACCTTCAGTTATTCCATTATTCTTAAGATTGGAAATTAAAGCTCCACCTATTCTAATAATATCAACACCATGATGATCATAAAATCTCTTATCTTCAATAGAGATAAAGGCTTTAATCAAATATGGTGATACTTTATCTAGTTTTATATATGATTGTTTTTTATTATTGCTGTAGCTTAAATATTTATTGTTGTTACTATCATATAACTCGATATTAGTTATTTGAGGCATAGTGTAATTTAAGTTATAAGTAATAATACAAAAAGCAATAACAATACCGATAAAAGAGATTGTACTAACCATTAAAATTATTTTGAGTGATTTAAAAATTATTCTTTTCTTTTTATTAGTTTCCATATCATCAACCTTCTATATATATGATTTACTAATAAAAAGAAAATATTCCCAACTATAAAGTGGAAATATTTGTCTAATTATTTTCAAAAATATTACTTAATGCTTCATCAATATTTTCACCAAATGGGTAGTAAACATTCTCATAAGTAGTTTGATAAAAGCAATTAGTAACCGGAATTTTATTTTCATGCATAATACTAGTTTCATTAAAATTAATAATTTGAACGGGGTTTGTAAAAATTAAATAATCAAATGTATAACTAATGTTATTTACAAGAAGATGATTTTCGTCAACAAGTGTAACCGGTTCATTAATAACTAATATATTACTATTATCAGTAGTATATGTATGAGAAAGAATAATTATTTGTACATATTTTTCCATATTTTATCACCATAATGATTATACCATTTAAGCAAAAATAAAACTACATAAACACACATAATAAATTAATTTTAGTCTTAACATTGCAAAAAATATATATCTATGCTATAATAAGAAAGATTATAGAAAAATAAGTGAGGGTGATAATAGTGAAAATTAGATGCAAAAATTGCTTTAAAGTTTTACAACCTAATGAAGAATATTGTACTCATTGTGGTGAACATAGTGAAGAAATGGCCAAAGTAATGAAAGAAAAAAACAAAGATTTAGATAGTATGGCCAAATTTAAACTTGCCTTAATTTTATTCTTATCAATTGCTTTTTTGGGTACTGGTGTTTTTACAGTAACTTTTACTTTAATTTTTACCAAAACCACAAGTTATCAGTGGGAATGGATTAAAACAATATCTAGTGCTAATAGTATTCTAATTACTAGTGCATCACTATTTTTAGTTTTAATTATTCTTTACAATAAAGAACTTAAAAAAATGTTTTTTAATGGTAACCTTCAACAGCTTTTAGGGTCAATCATTGTTGGAGTTTTAGTTGGGGCTATCATAATTGTTTTGTCAAAGCTTACACCATACACTAAATTAATTCCATCATATATGACTAATTATTTAATTGGTAGCGAACGTTACTTACCAAATGGTGGTGGTATTAATGTTTGGGGATTATATTTCTCAATGATCTTAGTTTCCATATGTGAAGAAATAATACTAAGAAAACGTGTTATTGATATGCTTGATGATGAAACATTATTAGGTGATAAAGCCATAATTGTGGTAACAACCCTTATTAGTACATTTTTAGATTTTATTTGGATAATGTCACTTGAAACCGTAATCATGATGACATTACTTAACGTTACTTTAAGTGCGATTTATATGTATACTAATCGTAGTATTGGAGTTAACGTTATACTTAGAATTATATTAATAACAATTATATTTATTATTTAGGAGGCACTTATATATGAGTTTAACAGCCGGAATTGTCGGTTTACCAAATGTTGGAAAGTCAACTCTTTTCAATGCAATAACAAAAGCAGGAGCTTACGCTGCGAATTTCCCTTTCGCAACGATTGAACCAAATGTTGGAGTAGTTGAAGTACATGATGAAAGATTAGATAAAATTGTAGAAATCGTTAAACCTAGAAGTATTGTTCCAACTTCATTTTCTTTTACAGACATTGCAGGCCTTGTAAAGGGAGCAAGTCACGGTGAAGGATTAGGTAATCAATTTTTATCACATATTCGTGATGTTGATGCAATATGCCAAGTAGTACGTTGTTTTGATAGTAGTACAATCATCCATGTATCTGGCAAAGTAGATCCAATCGATGATATTGAAACCGTTAATTTGGAATTAATTTTAGCTGATCTTGAAGTAGTAGAAAAAAGAATTCCCAAAATTGAGAAAAAAGCAATGATGAAAGTTGATAAAGAATCAGTTAAAGAATATGATATTTTAAAAAGATTACAAGAAGGTTTTTTAAATAATGTCCCCGCAAGACTTATTCCCTTAACAGATGAAGAAAAATTATTCATTAAAAATTATCAATTTTTAACGATGAAACCAATGCTATATGTTGCAAATGTTTCTGAAGATGATATTGTTACTGGTAATGCTTATGTTGAAAAAGTTCGAGAATATGCATCACATACTAATTCCAAAGTAGTTGTTGTAAGTGCTAAAATAGAAGAAGAACTAAGTACCTTGTCCAAAGAAGATAAAGAAATGTTTTTGGAAGATTTAGGCCTTAAAAAAAGTGGACTAGAAAACTTAATTTTAGAAGCTTATAGTCTCTTGGGTTTATGCACATTCTTCACAGCTGGTGAAAAAGAATGTCGTGCTTGGACTTTTAAAAGAGGAATGAAAGCGCCTGAATGTGCTGGTGTTATTCATAGTGATTTTGAAAAAGGTTTTATTAAAGCAGAAACTTACTCATATGATGATTTAATCACATATGGAACCCCACAAAAAGTAAAAGAAGCAGGTAAAGTACGATTAGAAGGAAAGGATTATGTTGTACAAGATGGCGACATAATGTTGTTTAGATTTAATATTTAGAAAGGAAGAATTTAACATGGCACCTAAAAACCAATATTTAACAAAATTAAAAAACTATGATATTAATTTATATGAATACTTTATGCGTGGTATGGAAATTGTAACAAGACTTAGCGAAAAAATGTATGAAGCCTATATCGTTGGTGGTGCTGTTAGAGACTATCTATTAAACGAACCATTTAAAGATATTGATATCGCTACCACCGCAACCCCTAAAGAAATTTTAGAAATATTTCCTGATGCGAATGGCAAATTTTCAGAACTTGGTTGTGTTGAATTAAGAGAAAATGGAAGAACCTTTCAAATTACAACTTTTAGAGAAGAAAATCTGGTAATTACGAGAAAGACTAAAGATATTCATTATTCAAAAAAACTAACAGATGATGTTTTAAGAAGAGATTACACCGTTAATGCCTTAGCTTTAACCACAAATTATAATATAGTTGATATTATTAAAGGTCAAAGAGATTTAAAAAAGAAAATAATTAGAGTAATCGGTAAAGGCAAAAAAAGATTTAAAGAAGATCCACTACGTGTATATCGCGGTTTTGAACTAGTATCTAGATACAATTTTAAAATAGAACATAAAACCACAAATGCAATGAAAGCATCACGTCAATATTTAGCTGATGTTTCGGAAAATAAAAAAACCGAAGCTTTAGTTAAAATACTAAATGGCAAATATGCTCGTAATGCTATTCTTGAAATGGCAGATTTAGATTTATTCTGCTATGATGCGGTTTATAAAAAATGGTTATTGCTTATTGGTTATAAGTATAAAAAAACAACAATTACTGAAAAATTTGCGGCACTATATTATATGTATGGTAGTATTCCTCAAAACACTTGTTTTGATCGAAACACAATTAATGAATATGAACGAATCATCCAAATCGCTCAAATGTTAGAAGAAAATCAAGTTGATGCGGTGATGGTTTATAAATATGGTGCTTCACTTTTAATATCAGCTAATCAAGTATTAGTTACAGTTAAAAGAAAGTACAAAAACCAAGCAAAATTAATTAAAAAACTTGATGATAGTTTACCAATTAGAAACCGTAAAGAATTAAAGTTTACCCCTGAAGAATTAATTCAAATGATGGATGGTAAAACTGGAACAAAAGTAACAGAGATTATGGATATTTTAGTCAATAAAGTAATCAATAGAGAAATTGCTAATAGTAATGCCTTAATCAGACAAGAAGTATTAAGACTACTTGCAATGGATAATAGCATCAATAACCATGAAAAAGAAGAACCAAAAATAGTAGATAATACTGTAGAGACAGAATCAACAGCTGAATTAGAAAAACTAAAAAATATGTATATGGATGAATTCAAACAATTATATAATATATATATGCGTGGGGTTGAAGGCTACGATACAATGGATCATGATGAACAAATAGATATATCTAATAGGGTTAAAGAAAAAGTAAAACAATCACTTGTCACAAACAATGCCAAGTATAATGTTTTAGTAGAAAGGGGAATTATATGATAAGAAAATTTAGTACAATGAAAATTGGGGAAGATGTAAATTTTTACGCTTTAGTAGAATCTTTACAACAACGTTATACTCCTAACAAAAGTGCATATTATAGTGTTGGTTTATCAGATGGTGATACGATAATAGATGCAAGAGTTTGGGATACTAACCTAGTAGAAAAAGTTAATTTAACAAGAGGGGAAGTCTACTATTTTGAAGCCCACATTAACGAATATGCTGGAAAAGCTCAATTTGTGGTTAGAGAAATCAGAAAACCTGAAGATGATGAATATGATAAAAAAGAATTTTATCGCTCTGCTCCTATGACTGAAGAAACCTTAAGAACAGAAATTAAAAGATATATTGGAAAAATCGAAAATAGAATTCTTAAAGAAATGGTAATAAAACTTATAAGTAAAGTAGCCCAAGCTTATTTTACTTATCCTGCGGCGATGTCAATGCATCATAACTATTCATCAGGTCTTGCTTATCATACATACACAATGTTAAGACTTGCTGACACATATTTAGAGTTATACCCTGGTATGAGTAAAGATTTGTTATATGCTGGTACGATTGTTCATGATATCGGTAAAACTAAAGAATTAAGCGGAATCCATGGAACAGTATACACTGAAGATGGAAATCTTTTAGGTCATATTGTAATAGGCCTACAAATGATAGCTTCAACTGCCACTGAACTTGGGGTATCAGAAACTGAAGAAGTAAAACTACTATCACATCTAATTGCTTCTCATCATGGTGAATTAGAATATGGTAGTCCTAAAGAACCAGGAACATTGGAAGCCTTTGCTTTACATTTCATGGATTTAGCAGATGCTAAAATGACAGCTATCTCTACTGAAATTGTAAAAACAGAAAAAGGCAAATCAAGTGGTCCAATTGGCAGTATTAATCGAAAAACAATTTATCGGCCAAATATCTAAAACAAGTAACAAATGACGGAGAGAATAAAAATATGAAAAAAATAATAAGCTTAATACTAATTATAATCACAATGTTTACTCTTACAAGTTGTGTTGATTTACGTTTATCAGGTGATTTCAGATATGATCTTTTAACTGATGATACAGCAGTAATTATGATACTTTCAGAAGAAGGACAAGCAAAAAGAGAATTGACAATCCCAACTTATATAGATTGGTATAGAGTAACCGAAATAGGAAAAAAAGATAATACAAACTCTACTAATACACAAACTCAAAATACTTTTATGAGTGACGTCTTAGAACGTGTATATTTAGAATCAATAGTTTACTTTAATAACAAATATCAATTCAATCTTTGTCCAAATTTAAAAAAAATAATATATGTTGGAAAAGATCCATTGCCTGAAATTGATAAGCAATCAAATGGTTTTGAAGCTTTTAGTGGTAGTGGTGAACGTAACATTTTAATACTTTGTAATCTTTTAAATGATGGTGAAGAAATCAAAAATAATGGTTTATATAAAGAAGCCAATGTAGTTTATAAATTAAATTATGAAACAACTGGTAGAGATTTTTATGATTTAGATTCAACATTAGGTAGTTTAATAAAACCACAAGATCCAACAAGAGAAGGATATACATTTAAAGGATGGTACACAGAACCAGAATGTATAAATGAATGGGATTTTGAAAATGATGAAGTAACAAAATATTCAGAATATATAGAAATAAATGAAGAAGATGGTGAAACAAAAAAATATTCAGTTATAGTAAAAACATATTTATATGCTAAATGGGAAGAAATAAAAGAAGCGTAAATAAGAAGAAAGGATTAAGGATAATGAAAAAAATAATAAGTTTAATACTAATTATGTTTTCAATTTTAATGATAACAAGTTGTGCTTCAGAAAGTGATCTTAATTTAATAATTTCAGGTGATTTGAATTATATGATTTCTGAAGAAAATACCGCAATTATTATGGGACTTTCAAAAGAAGGAAAAACTAAAAAAGCAGTGACAATACCTGCATATATAGATGGATACAAAGTGTCGGGAGTTGGTTATGAATGTACATATAAATTTTTAACTCCTTTAGATATGCCTCCTCAAGTTTTTTTAGGTGATAAAAGACTTTTCGAGAGTGATGTATTAGAATATGTATATATAGAATCACCAGTGCGTTTTAATAATATTATTCAATTTCTACTTTGCCCTTTTTTAAGAAAAATTATTTATGAAGGCAAAGAACCACTTTTATCACCGGATGAACAAAGTAATGAATTTCCCTATTTTAATAAATATATTAGTCATTCAAGATTCATATTATGTAATCTTTTAAATGATGGTGAAGAAATCAAAAATAATGGTTTATATAAAGAAGCCAATGTAGTTTATAAATTAAATTATGAAACAACTGGTAGAGATTTTTATGATTTAGATTCAACATTAGGTAGTTTAATAAAACCACAAGATCCAACAAGAGAAGGATATACATTTAAAGGATGGTACACAGAACCAGAATGTATAAATGAATGGGATTTTGAAAATGATGAAGTAACAAAATATTCAGAATATATAGAAATAAATGAAGAAGATGGTGAAACAAAAAAATATTCAGTTATAGTAAAAACATATTTATATGCTAAATGGGAAGAAATAAAAGAAGCGTAAATAAAAAGAAAGGATAAAATAAAAATGAAAAAAATAATAAGTTTCATGTTAATGTGCATTATATTAGTATTGTTGTTTATGTTTATACCTAAAAATAAGGTAAATGCTAATTCTAATTTGTTGGAATGGTCGAATTATTCTTTTGATGATTTAAGATTGTATAGTGAGACAAACACATATACCGCAACAGAAATAAATAATGGTAATATAAGTTATAATTTTGATAACAATGTACCAACTGAATTTATGCCAGGAGCACCACAAATTACGATATTAACACATGGACTTACAAGTGATGCTAGTGTTTGGAGTAATGAAAATAATGAAAATACTGAAAATAGTATATTTACATTTACCGAAGATTCGTTAATTACAAGGCTTAATAACTTGGTTGGTGGTGCTAATATATATTGGTGTAGAACAGGAGAAGCAGAAGAAAAAGATGATTATATATATGAATTATATGACATAAATAAAGAAAACATAGATATTAAAAATGGTACAATAAATTCATATGTATGTAGAAGTTATACTCCAAAAAATCTCCGTAATGAAACTGCTAGTAATATTAATGTCACCAACACTAATGACAACACTTCAAGTACTGATGTTTATAGAGTTAAAGATGCAAATGGTAATGATAGAATAACTGATATTAGTAAGCCAATAATAATAGTATTTGAAAGTCTTAATTCAGATACATTTAATGATGTTTTGTATAGACAATTCAATTATGTAATTAGTAAAGTAATATATGATGTAAAGATACTTAACAATAATAAAATGCCTAAAATAAATCTTATAGGTCATAGTAGAGGTGGTATCACTAATCTACAATATGCATTAGATCATCCTTACATTGTAAATTCAATTTTTAGTTTAGGTACACCATATCTTGGAAGTACATCAGCTGAGTTATTGACAACAGGATTTTTAAAAAGTCTAGGTGATGGATATTTAGATATAATAGAAGAAGAAAAGTATACAGCATATTTGAATAGATGGAATAATTCGTATGACACTATATATAGTAACATTGATGTACATGCTATTGGTGGATATAGTACATTTAGTTGGGTAATATCGAATATAGAAGAATATTTTATATTAGAAAACAAATCAGACGTGTGGGATATTGTAACAATAAGTTTAAGAGAAATAGAAAGAGGATGGAGAGAAGGTATTAAGGATCAAACTACATTCAATTATTCAAAACTTGCTGGAATAGTATCTGGAATATTCCAAGAATTAGAATTAGATGGTTCGCCAACAGCTGTTGCGAAACTAATATCAAAAGAACTAATATATTCATCACAATATGACGATATTATTTTCTATAATGATGTTTTAGTAGATTTAAATTCACAACTTGGAATCAGAAAAAATTATGACAATAATACAAAAATTCAATATAGAGGATTTAAACATAAAACAAAACTATTTGAAAATTATAATTTTGAAAGAGATAAAACAGCTCAAAAAAATGTGCCGGTGATTCATAACTTGGAAACAAGAGACGCAGAGTTAATATCTTATATTTTGAAAAATATAGAAATGACGAATAAAACTAATGATTTGTTTGAAACGTATAATATAGGTGAAAATAAAGTAGGCATAAGAACAATGCTTAAAACAATTAATACACAAAGTTTAGAAATACCTTCAACAATAAATGGCAAAACAGTTACTGAAATAGGACTATGTGCGTTTGCTGATAATGTAAATTGTAATCCTTCCATTACATCAATACGTATTCCCGACACAATTGAAGTGATACGTAATGCCGCATTTCAACGTTGCAGTGTACTTGAAGGCATTTATTTTACATCAAATAGTTCCTTGGTACGCGCAGAAAATGAATTGTTGTTATATTCTGATAATGTTACAATATATAACAGTCCTGATACACTTACTAATGATGACTTGAAAAAAATACCTCGTGAGTTTAAAACAACACAAACAGTAGATTGCCGTAGTGGTTATGATAATGATGCAACGATTACTGCAACAATTCGTAGAAATCAAACATTAATGCTTGAACTGAATGTGTTATGTTGTGCAAGATATGAAATATATATAGTTGCTAATTCAAAACTACAATTTGAAGTATTAAATTCAAGTAATGAAGTTGAACTAAAAAATAGTATAGTTGTTTCAACAAATTCAGCAGGAAAAAAAGTATATCAATTTACGATAGATTTTACGTCAGGAATACATGTTTTATACACAATCTTGAGCGGAAACACTGAGAGTGATGAAATAGAAGTTACAATCAATAGTTTATATTATGGTAGAGAAGAAATAACAAATAATGATACTAACATTGATCTTATAACTCATATGCATAATGGTCATAATTCTTTAATTTTTACAACAACAGAACAAGAGTTTTATATGTTTGAATTGGTCGGCTCTAATTTGAATTCAGTTTTGGATAGAATTATATTTAAAATAGTTAATTACGACACAGATACAGCAGTCAAAAAAATTGAATATATAAAAATAGGAAAGAATCATTTGTTAGATGGCGAATACGTTTTAGATGGACTATTTGCGGAAATGAACAAAACAGGTACAATAGTTTTTTTACCAGTGCCGTATCGCACATATTGTATAGAAATTTATGTTACTGACTTTGACGAAATATCAAATTTACAACTTCGAATTGAAAGTATTCCACTAAATACATTTGCTGAAAACTCTAATAACACGTTTAACACCGATGTGATTGCTGAAGATAAAATACAAAAAATACACTTCAATAGCACTGGAAGTTACAATATAACTATTGAGTATGAATGCAACATACAAAGAAATATTTATTATGGTATTTTTGTGAAAAAAGAAAATGCTTCTGCTAACGAGTTTGAAAACGAAAATAGTGAAAATAATGAACAAGATAGTCATCGCTATAATTATGTAGTTTTAAGATCTGGTGTATTGGGAAATGGAGTATCAAGCTTAGAAAATCATACGATAGATATTTTAGCTGGTACAGATATATATATATAGGATATTTCGATGCTAATAATGGCGGTAAATTCAAAGTATCAATTAATAAACAAATACAAGGTCAATTTGAAATATTGACTGATAGAAATGACAATGCTGTTGATGGATCAGAAGTAAGACTTAATGGCGGAGAATATGGTGGTAAGTCTATAACTCAGGGCTTTACTAGAATATGTTATTTAGGTGAAAATGCTCCTAATTTAGAAAGTAGATTAAATTATGAATGGAGTAGTAGTGATGCAAATATTGCTATAGTTAGTCCATATGGTACAGTTACAGCCATCGCTTCGTGGAATGAAAATGTAATAAAAAAAGAAGTAATTATTACCGCGACATATAAAAATGATACAACTTATGTTGGAACTATTACATTAACTATTTATAAGGATACAACAGATTTTGAAAATAAAGTATACTTGAATAAATATGGAATGGATGTTAGAGATGGTGGTATAGTAGGTACCGAAATTACATCTAGAAAAGGAATGATGATACCAGTATCTGTTAATCCTGTTGTTACAATTCATGTTGGATATAATAGGTTAATTTGTTTAGGTGATGATAGTCCTAATAGTAGTTTACAAAGTTTTTCATGGAGTGTTATAAATAGTGATGGAACACTCCCTCCAGTTATGGTTAGTCAATATGGCACAATAACAGGCTTGTCTACAGGTACCGCTATTGTTAGAGGAATATATCGTTATAATCAAAGATTTATAATTGAAATTAATATTACAGTGCTTAATTAATAGTAGAAGTAGGATGCATACAGAAAAAAAGAAGTTCAAATGAACTTCTTTTTTTCTAGAATGCCCAACAAGCGCCGATGATAACTAATAAAATAAATAATACTAGGATAAAAGCATAGCCATATTCTTGACGACCAGTATTCATAATCCTTCCTCCTTTCAACTATTTATAATAACTTAAGGATAGGTCTAATACATAATACGAATGATAAAAATAATTGATTATTATAAACGCCCAAAATCCATGATTTCACATTAATTTCACATTAGAAAAAAATATAAGTAAAAAAACACTAAAATGGTAGTTTTTCACTGACGTTTTAGTTGTAATTTTTTTTAAAAAATGGTATCATAATATTGTTATAATGGCTTATAGTGTAAAAAGCCAAAAAAAGAAAAAAGGAGAGAAATAACATGAATGAAAAACCAATGACTGGTAAGGACGTGATTAAACGTACCATTCCTGTCGCAATCGCATTATTGCTTATTGCTGTTATCGCAATCATTGTTATGTCTGTTAAAAATTGTGGTAACAAAACTCCACAACTTAAAAATTCAGATGAAACATACATTGAAATTGGTGATTTAAAGGTTTCAAAAGACCGTTTATACACTTATATGAAACAACAATATGGTATGTCTGAATTACTTAGATTAATTGATAATCAATTATATGCTAAGGAAATGGATGCAGTTAATCAAGAAGACTTAGATAAATATATTATTGAAAATGTATTTACATCTAAATCATTAAATGCTGATGAAGACAAACAAGCAATTAAAGATGCTAACAAAGAAGATTTTGAAAAGGTTATTGATTCATTATTAATGAACAATTTACTTAAAAAAGAAGATGTCAATGAAGACCCTTATGTGACTGATTCTAAAGTTTGGGAAGTATTGCGTAAATATTACAAATTACAATATGCTCGTCGTGAATGGGCTAAAACCGCATATGTTAACAAACTAAAAGAAGATGCTAAAGATGATGGTGACAAACACACTTATTCTGACATATTTAAAGATGAAGATATGGAAACATATTTTGAAGATAATTATTCAGGAACTGTATATGGATTCTTTATTCCATTTACAAGTGAAGCAGCCGCATTAAAAGCAATGAATAGAGCAGGCATTAATACTAATTCAACTGTTCTTGCTGAAAATGGTTGGGTTAAATCTTCATATGATTATAATAGTGCTAAAATATCTGATGCAGACTATTTAACACCTACTGAAGTTTACACAGCTTTCATTAGCATGTACAATGAAGTTTATAATGGCCAAGGTAGAGAAATCGATCCAACTGTATATGCTGAAAAAATCAGTTATACTAAGACTCTTTCTAAAGTAGTTAGTGCAGTTACTCTTGCTTCTGAAATTAATGTAAAAGATGTTAAAGGCGACTTTGTTCTTCCTCTTGAAGTTGAAGTTGTAGGTTATGAAAAAGCTACAATTAAATGGAGCTTTGCTGAAGAAACGACTTGCTTAACAATAGGTGAAGATGGTAAAGTTACTTATACATCACCTGAAGCTGATACTACCGTAACATTAAATGCTGAAATTACCTTCACTCAAAATAATACTAAGACTGTTTCATATGAACTAAAAGTTAAAAAAGCTGAAACTAAAGCCGAAGAAGTAACATGGACTGTAGCTCCAGTTGAACCATTTATGGAATTTGATGAATCAGTATTAGAAGGTCAAGATGTTGATTATGTATGGACAACAGCTAAATTAAAAGAAATTAATAGTACTCTTTCTACTTACATGAAACAAGATTCAACATATTTAAAGATTGAAGATAGTGTTGATAGTTTCTATAAATCATATACTGTTAAACCAATCTCATGTGGTAATTATTATTTCTTAATGATTAAGTTTAAACAAACCGTAGGGGATAATATATCAGACGTTCAAGCAGAAGTTGAACAAAAAAAGATTGATGAGTTATTCTCATCTAATGATAATAATATTAATAGAATGATTTATCAAAGACGTCATGATGCTGGCTTAGAAATTTATGATCGTTATATTGAAGCTGTTTATGATTATCAATATACTTATTTCTTTGAAACAACATTAAAACTTACTGACTATGATAAATATCAAGATTCTAAGAAGAAAGAAGAAAGTGTAGTAGCTAAATTTAAAGTTGATGGTGAAGAACAAACAATTACAGCTGATACTTTATATGAAGAATTATCAGATAAATATGGTGTTTCAATTTCTGTTGATTTAATTAGTCAATATCGTTTAATTTCTAATGAACAATTCAATACTATTTATAATCCTTATACTGGTAAAATTATTGATAAAGATAGTTATCGTGAATTATTAAAGTCTGAAATTGGAAACTTCCGTAAGAATTTTGAAATTGGTTACTTTACATATTCTTACTTATCATATTATGGATTCATTCCTAATTTCCCTGCATCATATGGATGGTCTAACTTTAAGAAGGATTACTTTGGTGCATATTCAGATGAAGAATTATTAACAAACTCTAACTTTGGTGGTTCTGTTTATACGGAAGCATTAAAAACATATAAAGAAACTTTATACACAGATGCTAAAGCTGGTGAAGAAGATAACTGGGAAAACACTGATGTTTACAAACAAATGAAAAAATCTTATGATGAATGGTATGGCTTAAATGTAGTTAATCTAATTGTTGGTATTGATACAAATTATGATGGTACAATGGATCAACAATCGAATAAAGATGAAAATACAAATACTTTTGTAACTACTACTTGGTCAGATGAACAAAAAGAACTTGCGAAAGAATTAATCGAATTAATAAAAGTTTTATTACCTCAAACATCAAAGAGTGCCGTATATGATAAACTTAATGAAATCATGACAGTTTATAATGAAGCTGACTTAGTAGATGATGGTCCTGCAACAGCTGATAGTACAATCTACAATCACAATTATTTCGCAAAATTTAAGAAAGCTGGTCTAGTATTAAAACTTGAAAGTGCAGCTGACTATAATAATAGTTCTTCTCTAGTTGAAGAATTCTTAACAGAATTAGAAAAGATGTATAAAGAAGCTAAAGCTAATGGTGAAGAAGGCACTTTCGAAGTTGCATATGCTTCTGACCCAGTTGAAACAATGTATGGTTTCCATTTAATTTATGCATTAAATATTGGTGAAAATACTGAACTTCCTACATTTGATGAAATCATCACTTATAATCTTGTTCAACGAGCAAGCAACTATGCTAATTCAACTGTTGGATATAAAGTTAAGTATTATGAAGAAGCCGTTAAAGCTTTAAAAGAAAGAGGTATTGAATACACTAGTGATTATGAAATGGATGAAGATGTAACTAAACGCATTACCGCGTGGTACACTCCAGCTGTTAGTGAAGTTACTGGTGATAAAGTATTATCTAAAGATTTAATTGATTATTTAGAAGCAAATAAGGCAAATATTAAAGCTAACAACCAAGCTGAATTTAATAGATTATTAGACATTATCATTGAAGTCAGCAAAAAAGATTTAGAGGATTAAGGAGGCGAACAAAATGAAAAAGATCAAATTATTATTAACACGTATCCTTCCTTGTTTATTAGTTATTGCATGTACATTTGCGGTGGTAAGTTGTAAAACTGAAACAACCAAAACATATCCTTCAGTAAGTCCTACTATTAGTGATCCTCAAGGAACATTTATGACAATTGGTAGTCATAAAGTTACGAAGAAAACTGTATATGATCGTTTAGTTCAAAACTATGGATTAGATGCATTAAAGGATTTAATTAATGAAAAAATTGTTGAAAATGAAACTTATGATTCACACTATAGTGAAGAAGATTTTGAAAAGAATTTAGAAATCATCATTTATGGTGCTGATGAAAATGATTCAAACAAATCAAACAAAGCCAACTTAACAGCTGAAGAACAAGCTGAAGCATTAGAAACATTTAAAGAAAAAATGCGTGCAAGTGGTTACTTTACAGAAGATGAATATCTTGCATATTATAAACTTTCTTATCAAACAATGAATTTTGTTGTAAAACAATTTAAAAAGTTTGTTGAAGATTACAATAATAACAAGGAAAATGAAGATCCATATTTCTCAGAAGATGATATGAAGAATTATTATGAAACATATAATCGTCCAAAAATTGAAGCAATTATCATTACTTTTGATTCTGAATATCAAGCACTTCAAGAAATGAGTAATTTAAATATTGACATTACAAACCTAAATGGAACTTGGAAAATTGATGGTCAAGATGCAACTCCTGAAACTTTAAAAACAGTATTTGAAAAACTTTACAAAGCTGTTTATGGTAAAGATTATGCATCAAAATTCTATACATCAAAAGATTTAAATAAGATTTCAGGTACTATCTATTCCAAAGCTTATAGTTTAGAAGTATTAAATACTGAAAAAACAAATATGAATAAGTCTTATACTCATGCTCCACTTTCTTATGGTAGTCGTTATTATGTAATGCTTAAACTTTCTGAAGATGCCTCAGGAATTACATCATATGAAGATTATTCAAAAGAAGATATCATTCATGGCTTAGTTGAAAATACAATTAATGAGTATTACATCGACAAAATCTTTGGTGAAAAATATATGGATATGAACCTTAAGATTTACGATCAAGGTTTAGAAACTAAATATGTTACTGAATATAATTCAGCATACTCAAATTTAAGTATTACTGATTATACTGCCTTTGCTACGACAACTGAAGAAAGTGCAACCAATATTGCTAGTTTCACTTTAAATGGCAAAGAAATAGTTATTACTGCTGATGAATTATATACTAAACTTATTAATCAATATGGTCCTGCTATTTCATTATCATTATTACAACAATATGTATTACTATCAAATAGAGAATATAACAGTGTTGTTAATTATGAAACTGGTGAAATCCTAGACCAAGATAAATATGATGAATATTATAAAGCCGATGTTCAACAATTTAAAACAGCATTTGAAGAAGGTAAATACGCAACTAGTGGATATTCTGCATCATATGGTTGGGAAAACTTTATTCATGATTATCTAGGCGTTAACAGTGAACTTGAAATTATGACAAGTATGGATTCAAGCTTAGTTGATGCCGCAAAAGATATTTTAGGTAAAACTTTATGGACTAATAAGAAAACTGTTCACAATGATGAAACAGGTGAAGATGAAGAAGTAATAGCTGATGATGCTGTTCAAGAAGAAATGGAAAATATTTTCAATGAATTCTTTAGTGTTTCTGTAATTGGCGTATACGCATTCCGTGATGCTGATGAAGATGGTGTTGCTGACCACTATGCTGAAGGTATTGATACAGATGCTAAATCAGAAGAATTATTAAATAAGATTTATGAGACTGCTCAAGCTAAACAAGAAGCAAATAAAGCCATAAATAAAACTTTAGAAACTTCATTAAGCGAAACAGTTACAGAATATAAACTTGCTTCAACTTCTCATACTGTATGGGGTGAATATAAAGCATTAGGATTAAAAGTAACAGTAATCACATCAACTAACTATACAAACTCTTCTTCTATTAATGAAACATACAAGAGTGAGTTAAAAAAATTATGGGAAAAAGGCTATAATATTGATGAACAAAAGATTGCTGGTAAATCATTAGACCCAGGATATCGTTACACTACAACTAGTGATTCAACTGATAAAGTAAATTATGTAACTGCTAGTGATTTAACATCAGATGTTTTCTTTATTAATAATACTACTGATGAAACTAAAACTCCTAATGTTGCATATAAAGTAAGTGTTACAAAAGTTGTTGATCACACTTATATTACAGGTAAAGTTTATAAACCAACTCTTGAAGAATATGAAAAGTATTTAGCTGATAACTCTTCAGTATCAAGTGCTATCAAGACTGGTATTACAACTTACTATGTACCTGCTATTACTAACATTCTTTCAATTAATGATGTTACGGAAGCAAAAGTTGTTAATGCAATTCTTGAGGCTTGTCAAGCAAAACTTGCAGAAACTACTTGGGCATCAAATGGTGAACAAATTAAAGCACGTATGCAATTATTGATTGATGATTCATTCAATGAAGTAAAATAATGTAAATAAAAACATCCAACTATTTGGAACTATTCCAAGTGTTGGGTGTTTTTAAATTATAAGGAAATTTCATTTTTATAGTTGACAACAAAAAAGTCCTCATAGTAATTTTTTTCAGGTTCTGTTATTAAAAAAGTGTAAATTAATTGTTATAAGATTATTTCTTTAAGTGACTTGTAGGAATCACTCTTCCTTTATTACAATAGATACATTTTATTTTTAAATATTCTGACTTTTCATATAAGTCTTTTTCTTTAGATGCCCACATTCACACAAAATGGGATCATAATTAAAATGATTATATTTTCTAAAAGACATAGAACTATTTTTAAGACCAC
>CAVJDT010000004.1:61309-79121 GCA_963648435.1 Bacillota bacterium | reverse complement strand
ATATATTCTTAATACTTGTGCTAGTGCTAGTGATAGTAATAGTAATAGTAATAGTGATATGAATGATGATGATTTTAATTATCGCTACGCTAATTTTGATGGCCTTTTCAAATATAAGTTAAACGGCTCTCTTTGCTTTTCTTATACTATCCCTCAGGGCTTTTGTTTTGTCCTTGGTGATAATAGATCCGCAATTGTTTCTAAAAATTCTATTAAACATGCTAGTTATGATAGTAGAAGTTTTGGTCTTGTTCCTTTTAGCTCTATTTTAGGGTCGGTTCATTAATATTTTGCGTTTTTTGAATTTTTCGAAAGGGGGATTATATTGAACCACAATAAATTTGTTGATAGATTATCAAAAACTTTGATGCAAGGGACGGCTTTTATCGTTGCCGCAATCTTTACTTGCTTCTTAGGCGTTGTTGCGGCTTGCGGGAAAAAATTCGGCTTCTATAACCAAGCTTTCTTCTATCTCGTTAGCTTCTCTTGCCTTACGGCTTTTTCTACTTCTATCTTCCTTATTACGAAATTTAACAGGTTCTCTAAATTTACTAACTGTCTTGCTTCTTTTGTGATGCTTGTCTCTCTTGTCTTCTCTCTTGCTTATTTTATCTCTAATGAAGATGCTCTTTTCTCCGAAAACCATTTCTGCCTTTCTTCCATTCTTGGCTCTAATGCTTTCCTGAAAACTTGCTTCTATCTTAAATTCCTTGTCCCTATCCTCGCTTTCGTTTGCCTTTTTAGGGCTCTATCCCTTTTCTCTTTTATTTTCACTAGGCTTTCTCTTTTCTTCCCTTGCCTAAATTCTAACTTCTGTTATTCATTCTTTTTCTCTAATCTTAATCTGGGGTTCCTTTATAAAAAAGTGCCGTAATTAATAGTTATTCACCTTTGGTGAATTACTATCACTGTTTGGTACAAACTGTTTTATGATAATTAATTGTTTGCTTAATGCAAACTATCACTGTTTGGTACAAACTGTTTTATGATAATTAATTGTTTGCTTAATGCAAACTATCACTGTTTGGTACAAACTGTTTTATGATAATTAATTGTTTGCTTAATGCAAACTATCACAGTTCATCGCAGATGAACTGCTAAATATTTTTATAAAGGAGATTATTTTTATGGAAAATTTAAATGTTAAAAAATTTAAAAAGGGGTTTACTCTTACGGAATTAATTATTGTTATTGTTATTATCGGTATCTTGGCCGCTGTCTTAATTCCTTCCCTTTCATCTTATATCAAAAAAGCTAAAAAATCGGCGGCTGAACAAGATGCTCTTGGTATCTATAAAGAATTCCTTCAATCCGTTCTTGATGTTTCTAGTGAAGATTATGGTGAACTTGCGGAACTTAATTATGTCGTTTTGGTTGACAAACATTATGTTCTTATCCAAAAAGGCGCGGTTAAAGGCTCTGTTGCTATTTCTGAAGCAAATAGCAATAGTGGTGATTTTACTCTTCAAAATACAACTACCGTAAAATTATATAAAGCTGAGCAATCTAAACAAATATTAGATAGTACTGTTATATCAAAGTTAGAAACAAGTGACTTAAGAGCGGATACATCTAGCTATAATGCGGTGAGCATCAATGATGCAACAAAATCATCTTTTAAAAAAGATGATTCATATCAAATTTCTGTTGTGTATGTTAAAACAAATAAATAGAAATATTGTGTAAGAATTGAGGTGACAAAATGAATGAAAAATTAAAAAATAAAAAAGGTTTTACACTTACCGAGTTAATTATTGTTATTGTTATTATCGGTATCTTGGCGGCTGTCTTAATTCCTTCCCTTTCTAGCTATATTAAAAAAGCTAAAGTTTCTAAAGGTGAACAAAATGCTAGAAATATGACTTCTTTAATCGTGGGTGAAGTTTTACTTAATGATAAAGAATTCTTAATGCCTGATGAAATCATTGAATTAGTAGGAAAAAGTGGATATGATCTTGTTTCTGAACTTGATGAATATGCTTATTGGTATGATACAGAACATAATACAATTAAATATGTAAATATCAAAGATGCAATTCTCGCCCCTTCCGCATCAGGTAACGATGGAAGATCTAGAATTGAATGCTTATCTGAATCCCATCCTAACTGGTTCTATATTGATCAAACCCCTAATGCGATTAAAAATGTTATTGATACTGTTAATAATTTATATACTAATGCAAAAAAAGAAGTTTCAGGAAATGCAACGACTGAAGTTAATAGAGATTATTATATAAAAGTTCTTAACCAAATGGATAGTAATTTTAAAAAAGCCATTGATGAACTTGGTAGTATGAAACTTTTAAATAAAAGTTCAAATCTAAAATCTACAATCCAAAGTTATGCAGAATCATTTAGCGTTGAACGTTCGGTTTATTATACTGAAGATGGAATTTTCAGCAATAAAATATTAGATAAATGGACTGAGGCTAGTACTAGTCCTGTAGCAGGTTTTACAGGTGGTACAGATATTAGCACGCCAGAAGAATTCAATACTAGTGAGGCTTTATCATTTGAACATGGTGTTATCGATGAAGCTGGTACTGGTAAGTTAGCACTAGGCGATAGTTTTGCCAATGTTGCTGTTATTGTTGAATCCCCTATTTTGATTCCTTCAACTGTAACTGATGTCGGTAGTAGTTTTAAAACACTTATTGAAGGTCAAATTTTAATAGTCGCAAGTAACTTAGCATCTACTGAAAATTTAGGTCATCCTAAGGGAAATGTAGAAGTTGGTAATCTTGCTTCATTAAATCTTATCACATATAACTCATTACCTTATACTTTAAATTATGCAAAACGTGCTTATAGATTTGTTACTGGTACGGTATTTGTTATTGATGCAACTAAACAATTATTGGTTGATACAGGAAGTACAACACCAGATCTAGAAGGGGTTTTGTGGATATATGATTCAAACGCTTCTAGTAATAATTGGGAACCATATAAAATTTATGATAATACTGGTAAAGTAGTTAAATGGAGTGAAATCACAGGTGATGAAAATACAACAGAAGGTGCTACAAATGATGATACTACAAAAAAATATAAATTACTAACTTATAAAGTTACTACTGCTGACGAAAGTGGGAATAGCAGTCCAGTATATGTAGAAATTACTGAAAATCAGTTAAAAAATTTAACACCTTCTAAAATTATTTCTAATGAAACATCAACTACATATGATGAAATGAAAAAATATACAGAAACTGTACTACTTTCTACTTACTTAATACCTACAGTTGAAGTTAAAGATGTTAATTTCTCTGACTTTATATCTGGTGGAAAAATTAATGGTAAAATATCTATGAGTTCAGTTGTATCTCCTTACTCTGTTAAATTCTCAGGTGTTATGATTAATGCTAATAACGTTGGTTATAAATTAGATAATGTTGGTTATATTACTGATGTACTTTATGGTGTTGATCAATTAAAAAAAGTTGATGATGCAACAGGAAATGATGTTTATACTATGGATGGTAATACTGAGGCTAAAATTACTGTAAACGTTCCTTATACCGCAAATAAATTTGTTAACTTTAGTAATGTTACTGTAAAAGTAGAATACAAGTATGTTTATTATGAATACGTGAATTCAAAATGGCTAGAAGAACAAACAATGCGTGTTCAATCAGGGAAAAAATTCTATTGTGTTGATTCTGATTCTGCAAGTACTGTTACACTAACAGGTAATATTTACGATGGATTTACCTATAGTGTTACTGGTATTAATACTTATAAAGCTAATGTCGAAGAAAAAGAATCACAAAATTGTAATCAAATAGAGATTACAAAAATTACAATTACTGATAATAGCAACAATGATCAAGTATTATTTGAAAGATACTTTAGATAATTTGTTGATATTATATATAAAATTATGGAGGAAATTATGAAAAAGATTTTAAATTTATTTTTAATGGCAATAACTATATTTGCACTTGCTAGTTGTGTTGATAGTAGCTCAACAACTACTAGCTTTGAAATTACTAGTTATCCAAAAACTACTTATATTTTAAATGAAAAATTTTCTTGGGAAGGATTAGAAATAAAAGTAGATTCTACAACTTATAAATATGGTGATGTATCTTCAACCATCGAAGAACAAATTTCTAACTGGACATCAATTAATGATCCAAGTACGACTACCGCAGGTACATTTACAGTAAAACTTACATGTAAAAATGGCTTAAGTGCTTCTTTCCAATACACTGTTGTAGATAAACAATTTGCAAATGGTGATGGTACAGCTGCTTCCCCTTATCAAATTTCAACTGTTGAACAATTCTATATTGCATTAAAAAATGATACATCAACAAAGACTTATTATACAATTGTTAATGATATTGATTTTGACAAGAAACTTAAAGATCGTACAGCTGAATCATGTGTAACAAAAAATGTAGAAATAAATGGACAAGGTTATGCTTTGAGAAATGTAAATGGTGTCTTAGGCTATGTTTTAGAAGATTCAACTATTAAAAATGTTAATTTCTACTTTGCTACTGCTGGGGGCGAAACATTTATTTACAGAAAAAGAGGAGCTATATTTGAGTATTTACATGGTGAAGTAACCTTTGAAAATATTAATACATTTGGCAAGATTGATTTTAAGACTTCAAATGCTTCTATTTTTGGTCAAATTGAGGTTGATGCTGCTTATGATAAAAATATTGCGGTATTAAAGAATTGTAATAATTATGCATCATTTACAAATTTAGGAACTTATGGTGCTGTGTTCACAGGTGGTACTGCGTATACTGGTCAGAGCAAAAAAACTTATAAAAATGATCATAAAAACTCAGTATGGTATGTTCTAAACTGCAAAAACTATGGCGAATATATTGCAGCTCATGTAGGTTTAATTAATCCTAATGCAAACTATTTAATACCTAGTGAAAGTTGTTTTGCAGCGTATTATGTAGTGGATGAAAATACTAAAAATTTTGGTCAATTAATTTCACTCGGTGATAAAGAAGAAAATATATATAGAGCAACCGTAAATGATTCCGCAGCAGGACTATCTAGTTTGCTTTGTGCATATAATTTTCCAACTATTGATATGAATACAGTATTTAGCCATTATTATATGTTTGATTCTGCAAAAGGTGTTATTGCAGGAAATGAATTTATAGGTAAGAATGTACTATCACAATTTACTGCAGATAACTATAAAACAATGGCAGCAGTAGATATTAAAGATATGAGTACATTAACTTATAATTTTGCAATTAACCTATCAAAAGCTGAAGCTGACGCGGATATTGTATTTGCTTTAACTAAAGGCGAAGGAAAAACAGATGATATTGCATACTATGTTATTTCACTAACAGGTGCATCAACAAAGCATAGTGAAGATGGAACCCCTGGTTTAAATTCAGCTAACTCTACTTTTGCAACAATAAAAGTTGATGGTAGTAATATTTCAACAGCAAATAGCTTATTAAAAGCATTTGGAAAAGTAACAAAAAATTCTTCCACAGGTAATAACTACACATGGACAGCAAGTATTGAAAATTATCTAGGTTCCCTAGGGTGGTCACCAATACTTCTTAAAAAAGATGGAAAAAAATACATTGAAACATATACAGTGTCAACTGAACAAGGTACACTAGTGAGCGGCTCATGGGATATTGCTACCTATGATAATAAGTATATTGTTATTCCAAATAGTGATAATGGATACGCAACAGCATCTGGAATCTCTATTATTAGTATTGTAGCATACGGTACAGATGGCAATGTTTGTGGTGGTATTGCTGTAGAAACTGATAGTATGGAAGTTGCTGCGTCAACCGAAGAATAATAAATATTTTTAACCTTATTTATCAAATTTTAATGGCATCTCTTTTGAGGTGCCATTATTTAAAAAGAAAGGAAAATAAATATGAATATAAAAAAACTACTTTATAGTTTACTATATAGCTTTTCCATAACTTTATTACTATCATTAATTCTCTTTATTATTTTTAAGAATATTGTTTTTATTACAGGCTTATTTACTGATAATGAAATAGCCACAATTGTTGTTACACAATTAGATGAAATAGGATTTAAATTACCATTTCTTTTAATTTTTTGCTTTTTCATCTTATATTTTATCTTATTTTATTTATTTAGTAAACATAAAGTAATATTAATAATAGTTAGTATTTTTGTTTCTATTTGTTTTCTAATTGTTAATTTCTTATTATCTAGTGTAGATAGTGATTTTGTATTTCAAATTATAAATAATTTAAAGGAGAACTATGATGCCTTCAAAAACTTATAAAAATAATGAAAAAATAATTATTATTGCATTACTTTTAATATTATGCTTGATTGGTCCATTTGTTTATAATAAGATTGCAAGTAGTTTAGATGATAGTTATGAAATTATTGACACTTTAAAAGTTGAGGACTTTGTTATTGAAAAAAGTGATAATTATTATAATGATTATTATGTAATTAAAATAGATGAAGAATTCACCCCTTCAATTACTTTTTATCCTGATAATTTATCATATTATCAAAAGTCAATAACTTATCAAAATAGTAATTCTAACTCTGTTTCCATCGATTATAAAGGTAGATTTAAAGGCTTAAAAGAAGGTACATCTACCGTTAAATTAATATCAAATGATAATAATGATGTAACTAAAACCATTAAGGTGATGGTTATAAGAAGTAATAATGAACTTAAGTTTAGTAATAATTTAACTAGTAGTAAACAAATATATAGTATAGGGGCAATTATTCCTATTGATTATTATGCTTATGGTCTAGTAAGTCTAGGGGAAATTAAACTTACATCAAGTAATCCTAATGTTGCTTATTTTGTGGATAATTATTTATATGCAACATCTATTGGTACTACAATTATTACCCTTGAAAGTATGGTTGATAGTAGTGTTAATAAAACCTTAGAGATCAAGGTTGTTGGAAGTTATGATTCTGAAGAAACAACTTCAGTTTCATTTTTAGACCGTGTTACATCAGGTGATATTAATTATACTTTAAAACAGTTTTTATCATCAAGTGTTCATGAAGGTTATACTGTTACTTTAAATGCCAGTGGAAATGGCAAAGGAACAGGACAAGTTGAATTTAGCTTTAATGATGATTCATTAATAAAAGTAATTAGTTATACTGATACTTCTATTACTTTTAGTTGTTTAGAAGAAGGTAATTTAGAAGTATTTGCTAGTTCTAAGTTTAATAAGAATATTGTGGAAAAATTAAGCTTTAGTATTTTACCAATTAATCCTAGAAGTTTCTTTACTTTAGTATCACCATCAACTAGTGAATTTAAGGAAATTGATGATGATAAATATTTATGTTTAAATGTAGGTGAAATTAAGAAAATTAGAGTATTTTCTAGAGACTATGAAATTAATAAATATTTAAAGTTTTCATTTAGTAATGATAATATTGTAAAAGTAGAAGATGGTTATTTAAAAGCCTTAAATAAAGGTGAATGCACTGTTACTATAACTTATGAACATAATCCTGATTGTATTTTAAACTTTAAAGTAAAAGTAGATGGTAATAGTGAATTATATCAAAAAATTGAAAATATAACATTACTAAATAATTTAGATATTGTTGATTATGAGGATAATATTATTAAAGTAAATAGTACTAAAACCCTTGAATTTGATCTTTTCCCTAATTTTTCTTTAAATATGGGAAGTATCATTGTTAAATCAAGTGATGAAAGTAAATTAAAAGTAACAACTAAAAAGGTGGAAAATAGATTAAATATTAAACTTGAATTTATTAATATTGGGAATGCAAGTTTATATATTATAATTCCAGATAATGAAATTATTAATCAAGAATATAGTTTTAAAATTATAAATGAAAAGGATGTTGATTTTGCATATACTTTAACTTCATTAATTGAAAAAGGCCAAGTTGCAAAAGTTAATGCAACAACTAGTTTATTAGGGGTTGAATTTACATATAGTTCAAGTAATGAAGATGTAATATCCATAAGTGATGATGGATTATTCTTAGGTAAGAGTTATGGTAAAACAACTATTAATATTCATGCAAGTGATGGTATAACTTATAAAGATGCTTCATTTGAAGTTGAATGTGTGAAAGAACATAGTTTATATGATGCTTTAAATACTTTTAAAGCAAATGTTAAAATGAATGATAATGAAATTAATTTAAATGAAAAACTTTTATATGTTGGTGATACCTTTACTGTTGATGTATCATTTACCCCATTAAATCATCCTTTTGGTAAATACCATGAAGTAAAAATAGAAAAACCTGAAATTTTAAGTGTCGATAAAAGTAGTAATAAGTATACATTTACCTGCTTAAAAAGTGGAACTACCAAAGTTACTATTTATCCATATGCAAATTCAGAACTAGTAATTGAATATACAGTAACTATTGCAAATGTTATGCCTGAATTTATGTATGTAAGTTTAGTAAATAAAA
This sequence comes from Bacillota bacterium, assembly GCA_963648435.1. GTDB lineage: Bacteria > Bacillota_I > Bacilli_A > ML615J-28 > CAG-313 > UMGS75. Next base: position 70,685 of record CAVJDT010000004.1, on the reverse strand, counting down.
AATTATATGTAGATGATAAATATCAATTTGGTTATTTAGTGGACTGGCGGGCAACTTACAGTAATGTTGATATCATTATTGGTGATGATTCCATTATTGGTCTTGAAGATGATTATTTAGTTATTAGAAAAGCCGGTAAAACTTATGTTTCCTTTATCATTGATGATAATGATGATAATACGGTAAGTTATGTTCAAACCCTTAATATTGAAACCTTTAATCATAGTGTAAGTGTAAAACTTGAAAGATATGGTTATGGTAATTTTATTGTTAGAATTATTAGTCAAATTCTTTGTTTATTATTATGTGGAATTATAACAATTATAATTATCAATCATAAACCATTAAAATTTAGTAAATTACTAAATTATCTAATAATTATTAGTATAATTTTAATTGTAATTATCCTTATGAATATTATTAGAATGAATGTAAGTTTAGTTAGATATGAAAAATATGATATGTTAATTAATATCATTAGTTATTTAATAGGTGTTATAATTTCTTTAATTATAACTTTAATCAAGAAAAAGGAAGTGACTAAAAATGCGTAAACAAATATTTATTATTTTAATCCTTGCTTTTAGTTTTATCTTTATTAGTAGTTGTATTAAAGAAGATGCAAATTACATTAATGATTTAAGTTGTGAAGTTACTTTCAGTGGTAATAATGATAAGGAAAATAAAGTTATAACCGTTAAAAAAGGGGAAAGAATTGAACCAGCTGAAGTAACTAAAGTTGATTATAAATTTATTGGATGGTACATTGATGAAAATTTAACAATTCCTTTTGACTTTGATCAAAAAATAAATGCAAGTTTAACTCTTTATGCGGGGTGGGAATACGTTGAACCAGTCGTTATTTTACCAAAAGAAATAGAAGTAAAAACTAGTAGTGAACTATTAAAAATTGATGAAATTAAGGCTTTAATTGATAATAAAAAAGCCTATGAAAGTAGCTTTGATTACTATATTATTAACTATACAATTACGGAAATAATTGATAAGACAAATGGAAACTTTAAAGTATCATTTGATAACCTTGATCTTATCATTAATAATTTAACTAATCCATCTAACTTACAAGTTGGTGATAAAATTAAATTAAAATCACATCTTACCTATTTAAATGGAATTGTAATTAATGATGCAACTGTATTAGATACTATATACAAGGACCGATTTGTAACTGTTTATATTGATGAAAATGTTACTAAATATAATATTAAAGAAGTAACGGATATTTCAAAACTTGATAAACCTGTAAAGGAAGATTATACATTTGAAGGATGGTATTATGATCAAAAGTTTGAACATGTTGTTTTATCAACTGATACTTTTAATACAGATACAAGTATTTATGCTAAATTTAATGAAATTCCTTACTTTTATGTAACTATACATTTAGAAAATACTGTTACATATAAATGGTTAGATAAAGTATCAATTACTTCAGTTGAAGTACCCGTAAAAGAAGACTATAAATTTAGTGGTTGGTATTTCGATGAAACGTTTACTGAAGAAATTCCTAGTGATTTTAATTTTACATATACATGTGATGTATATCCAAAATTTGATCCACTTCCTTATTTTTATGTAACTATTCATGTAGGTGATGCAAAACCAGTAAGATACTTAGATCCCCTTGATGTAACGACAATTCTAGTTCCATCAAAAGAAAAGTATACATTTGTGGGTTGGTATTTTGATGAAGCATTAGAAAACGCCGTACCAAGTGTTTATAGTATCAATACAACTTGTGAGTTATATCCTAAGTTTGAGAAAATTCCATATTATTATGTAACTTTCCATATTGATGAAAAGATGCAAACTTATGAATGGCTAGATAAGGTAAGTATTACAACTATTACAAATCCTATTAAAACTGATTATATTTTTAAGGGTTGGTATTTTGATGAAAAATATGAAAATATCGTACCAGATGATTATTTATTTGATCATACATGTGATATTTATGCTAAATTTGAAAAAATTCCTTATGTTTATGTAACTGTTTATTTTGATAATTCCAAATATGAAAATAGATGGATTAACTCTGTTACTTTAAATGAAGTTATTACCTCATATAATACCATAAAAGAAGGATATGAATTTAGAGGTTGGTATTTTGATGAAGCATTTACTGAAGAAATTCCAAGTGATTATGAATTTAGTGAAGATGATATTATTTATGGTAATTTACATAAAATAATCTATTATACGGTTACTACCCACGTTGATGGTGTAAAAACTAGTATTACAGTTAAAGAATTAACAACCCTTTTAGAAAATAAAATAGCAGATCCTATCAAGGATGATTACTTATTTAATGGTTGGTATTTAGATAGTAAGTTTAACAATGCTTTTACTAAAAAAACTAAAATAGAAAGTAATTTAGATTTATATGCTAAGTTTACCTTTGTTGAAACATATTATGATGTAACTATCATAATAGATGAAAAAAGTGAAACTTCATCATACCCTAAAAATACTAACCTTGCCCAAATTAGTGTAACTAGCCTTGATGATTATTATTTTGATGGCTGGTATAGTGATTCTAGTTATAGTACTAAATTAAGTGATAGTACTTTAATTACTTCAAATATTACTATTTATGGAAGGAGCTTACCTATTAAGTATCATATCGTTAAAGTTCATGTTCTTGATGAAATTAAAACTATTAATAAAATAACTGAAGATAAATTATTAAAACAAATCTTAGTAAATCCAAGTATTGATGATTATATCTTTGAAGGATGGTATTTAGATAATAATTATGAGGAAAAAGCAGATTTAAATACTTTAGTAACTAGTGATTTTGATGTTTTTGGGAAAATGACTAAAATTAACTATTATGATATTAAAATTAATATTTTAGATAAGGTAACTATCAAAAATAAAATCAAAGAAAATACTAACTTAATGAGTTTACTTAGCTCTCCTAGCGCTAGTGGATACTATTTTAGAGGTTGGTATTTAGATAGTAGTTATACAATAAAAGTAAATGAAACAACGCTTGTTGATAGTAATTTAACCGTATATGCGAAAATGGAAAAAATTAACTATTATACTTTAAAAACAATTATTTTAGATAAAGAAAAAACTTATGAAAATATTGAAGAAGGTACTTTAATATCAAAGGTTATCACAAATCCGGTTGTTACTGATTATATCTTTGAAGGATGGTTTAAAGATGAAACCTTTAAAGAATCCTTTAAAACGACAACTAGTATGACCAGTGATCTTGTATTATATGCTAAAATGACCAAGATTAATTATTATAAGGTTTTAGTAAATTATTTAGATGAAAATAATAAAATAGTTGATACTTTAGAAAAATCAAAAGTTAAAGAAGCTACAATCTTATCTAGTATTATTAAAACTCCAAGTTTTAGTGATTATTATTTTGAAGGCTTTTTTGATGAATCAAATAATAGCTTAGATTTAACAAAAACAAGTGTAAATAGTGATTTAACGATATATGGTAAATTAAGGACTATTCCTTATTTCGATGTAACTATTTATGTTGATGGTATAGTTTATAAAACTATTAATGTAAAGGACCAAACTTCCGTTTCATCACTTGATACTCCTATAAAAGCAGCTGATCGATATGGAACTTATACCTTTAATACTTGGTATTTAGATGAAAACTTCAAAAATAAAGCATCAACTACTTTAAAAATAACTAAAGATTTAAATTTATATGCATCATTTAAGGTTAAACGTAATTACTATATTAAACAAATAGTAGGTAGTAAAGAAATATTAACTACTTTAACTGATGCAAATAATACTGTATCAAAACTTAATATTCCATCTACTTATAGTGATGATTTGTACCAATATGTATTTAAATATTGGAGTTTAGAAGAAAGTGGAAGTAGTGAGTTAAAAAATTCTGATTCATTTAGTGAAACGGATGTAACAGTTTATGCAATATTTGATAAAACTCCTTATTATACTGTTAGTATTAATACTTTAGATGTAAGTTCAACTCAAAAAGTATTAAAAGGAACCTTAATTAAAGCTCTTAAAACTCCAGTTTGTGATGGATATAGCTTTAGTGGTTGGTTTAGTGATTCAAGTTTTAAAATAAAACTTGATTTAAGTATGAAAATTGAAAGTGATTTAGAAATATTTGCGAAAATGAATAAGCAAATAAATGTAACTAGTGTTATTAATAATGAATCAACCATTACTAGTATTCTTACAGAAGATGATATTTCAAAAATTAGAGTTCCCGATTTATATGATTATAAATTTATGGGATGGTACTTTGATAGTGAATTTAAAAATGCTATACCAAGTGATTATATATTTATGGATAGTATTACCATTTATGCAAAACTTGAAGCAGTTCCATATTATACAGTTAAAGTATATAATGATACAACAACCAGCTATGCAAGTTCTAAATATAATAGTTTAGTAGTAAGAGAGGATACTTTAATAACTGATGTTATTAAAAAACTTGATATGCCAAGCGTTAAAGGCTATGATTTTGAAGGATGGTATTTAGATAAAGCCTTTAAAGTAAAAGCTTTAAATCAAACTGTAGATAAAGATTTAGAAATATATGCAAACTTTACCCCTTGTACGGATACTAAATATGTGGTTAGATATTATTTACAAACTGATACTTCATATAAACTAATAAATACAATTACCTTTATTGGTACAACCGGTAGTATCGTTACACCTGATACTACAGATGTATATAATACAATTCAAAATAAAGAATATTATGAACCAGTAAGTAATAGTGGTACCATTAGAGGAGACGGGGGAACCATTATTGAAATACGTTTTAATAAACGTAAATACGCAGTTAAATACTATATTAATGATACCATATGTTATGAGTCAGACCCAGTTACTTGGGGTGAGGAAATCGAACTATTATCTAATAAATCATTTACGGACCTTGTGGGTGAAGCCTTTATTAGTGGATGGTATAAAAATAAAGAATTAACTGAAGAAGTAGATTATACTGTTATGCTTCCCGGGGGAATTAACATCTATGGTGATGTTGAATTAATATATAAAGGAACCCCTGGTTTAATTTATACTTTAAATGAGAATAAGGATGGTTATTTAGTAACTGATTATGAAGGAAATGAAAAAGAAGTAGTTGTGGCCAATGGCTATAACGGCCTTCCGGTTATAGGGATTGATAGTGGTGCTTTCTATAATAAGAATATTACTTCTATTTCCTTATCAAAACATATTACAAGTATTTCTTCATTTGCTTTTAAAGACTGTAAAATGTTAGAAAATATTGAATTATCTGATAATATTACCTCAATTGGTAACATGTGTTTTTCCGGATGTACAAGGCTCGTTACTCTTAATTTACCAACTAGCTTAATAGACTTAGGATATGACGTCTTTAAAGATTGCTTAAGTTTATCAAATCTAAATTTAAGTAACAATCCTAACTTTAAAGTTATTGATAATGTTCTTTATAGTAGTGATCAAACTAACTTAATTTATTATGCAAGTAAAAAGACAGAAACTACTCTAAATATTAACAAAAATGTTAATAAAATTTGGTCAAACGCTTTTTCTGGTAATAATTATCTTAAAGAAATTATTACAAATGAATCATTAAAGTTAGTTTCATCAAGTAGTATTTCTTCATGTAATGCTTTAGAAAAAGTAGTTATTTCAAGTAGTGTTACCTCCCTTGGTCTATCATTTATTGATAACTGTTTAAGCTTAAAAATGATTGAAGTAAATGATAATAATCAGTATTATTCATCAGTTGATGGAGTATTATATAATAAAAATAAAACTATTTTATACCTTTATCCATCAAATAAAGAAGATTCAAGTTTTACTATTTTAGATAGTGTAAAATCAATTGAATATAAGGCCTTCCAATATAATGAGCATATTGAATCAATAATATTAACTGAAAACATTAAAAAGATTGCAAATAAAGGCTTCTATCAGTGTTTGAATTTAATTATTGAATGTAATTATGTTTCAGCCCCTGTAAGATGGAATGTAGAGTGGTATGAAGGAGTAAAAGAAGTAAAAAAGGGGAACTAGTAGTTCCTCTTTTATAAATTCAAAGTCAAAATCACGATAAAAAATACGAAAAATTAGTTTAGTTATTGACTTTTTGCTTTGTGTATGCTATAATTAGGAGGTAAAGGGAGTTGTGATTATGGATTGTAAAATAAGAATATTAAAAATTTCCGTAAAAAATTTAAAAAACTTAAAAGATGGAACCATTGAATTTGAATCATATAAAAATGTATTAAATGGTGATTTTAACTTTGAAAAATCAGATATTATAGGAATTTATGGACAAAATGGAAGTTCTAAATCAACTATTATTAATGCTTTTTCCATATTAAAAACTATTTTTTCTAATGCTTCTATTAATAATGCTTTTTATGAAAAAATTTCTAAAAATGCAAATACATGCAATATAGAAATATCCATTTATCATGAGAATAATGACTTTAATTATATTTATGATTATTATATTAATTTAAGCAAAATAAATGATAAAATCATGATATCATCCGAAGGATTATGGGAAAGAAAATACGTGAATAATGAATGGACCAAAAATAAAGCTCTTTTTGAAATAAACAAAAAGAAAGATGATTTAATGAAATTTATAAGTCCTACAACTAATCTTAATAAATTATCACAAGATATGGATAAGATAATGCCAAAGTTAATTTATTTAAAAGGGCAAAAAGAAGCTAATAATTGTAGTTTCATTTTTAGTGGTGAATTTGAAAAATTACTTTTAGAATCAATTGAATTTAGTAGAGTTTCTGCGTTTATTAAGGCATTAAGACTTTATACAATGCATTATTTTCATTTATATGATAACCGTGAAATTAGTGAAATAACATCATTAGATAGTATTCCTTTTTTTTATATGAATGATGAACAAGATGATTATACAAAAGGAGAAATTTCATTATTTAAAGAAGGTAAAATCTTAAAAAAATGTGAAAAAATGATTAATTTATATGTTAATGAAATTAATTTAGTTTTAGAAAAATTAATACCAGGTACGAAGATTGCATTAATGAATTTAGGTGATACCATTAATGAAAAAAATGAAGCTTGCTTTAAATATCAATTTGTTTCATTAAAAGATGAGTTTAAAATACCTTTAGGTTTAGAATCAGATGGAATTAAAAAAATAATTTCCATTGTATCATCCTTAGTTGATACTTTTAATAATCCTTTTTCCATTATGGTAATTGATGAATTTGATTCAGGAATTTTTGAATATTTACTAGGTAGTATTTTAAGTGTTTTTAAAGATAAAGGAAAAGGTCAACTTTTATTTACTTCCCATAATTTACGAGCATTAGAAGTAATAAAAGATAATATTGTTTTTACCACCAATGATGATGAAAATAGATTTGTCAAAATGCCTTATCTTGCGAAAACCAATAATCTTAGAAAAAAATACTTAAGAGATTTATATCTTGGAGAATTAAATTTATCTAATCCAATTGATGAATATGAAATATATCGAGCTTTAAGGGATGCGGGGGAATTATATTCGTATGGCAAAGAAGAAGAGTGAAAAAAAGATTTTATTTGTGATTTGTGAAGGAGATAGTGATGATATAACCCTTCATAGGTCTTTAAAAAACTATTTTGGAATGTATGTTAAAAACATCATTGTCGAAGTTACGGAAGGAGATTTAGCTTATAAAGGTAACGTTACTAAAGTAAATTGTGATAAATATGTTGAAAAAATCCTAAATAAACATAAAGAAAAGAATTATCTATTATGGAGTGATTATCTTATGATTGTGCATATAATAGATACTGATGGAGCTTTTATTGATCCTACTAGTGTTATTGAAGATCCAACATTAGATTATAACAAATTTCTAGATGACAAATTATTTACAAACAAAAAAGATATCATGATTGATAGATTTAAAAAGAAAACTTCAATATATGAAAAACTTCTAAGCATTAGTTCAATTTATGGAATTAAATATTATAAATTTTATTTTTCTAGAAATTTAGAACATGCATTATATGGTGTTGAAAATGCCTCAGTCAATGATAAAATTCGCTTATCTAATTCTTTTGATGAATTGTATAAACAAGATGCAATTAATTTTGAAAATAGATTAAGAGAAATTATGTTTGAAGTACCTAATGATTATAATGAAAGTTGGAATTATATCTTTAGTGATAATAATTCAGTCAAAAGATGTAGTAATATTTCACTCATTTTTGAAATGATAAAGCAAGAACTTAAAATTTAGTTGATAATAGTTAAATCAGAAAATATTAGTAAGAACCAAAAAACATCTCTACTCATGTAGAGATGTTTTTAGGCATATTATGGTCAAACTCTAAAAGCATTGATAAAATTTCAAACAAAAAATGTTTAAAATATTTAGTTAGTAAAAAATAAATGATATAATAAGGCTATAAAATAAATTAGCTAAAAGTGGAGGCAAGAAGATGTTTGCCTTATTAAAAATAAAAGTATCAGGTTTTAGAATGCTTGTTGATGATTTTACATTAGATTTTTTAACGAAAGCTAGAGCTATTAGTGATGATAGTGAAATTATTAAAATTGATGAAAATTTATATACTTATAATCTAATTGCATTTACAGGCAGTAATTCAGCAGGTAAAACCTCAACTTTAGATTTAATAAAAAATGTATTGACATTAATGAAAACTGGTAGATGGCTTTATCGAAAAAATGATTTTAATAAATCAGACATAAAACTTCATATTGAGTTTTATTTAGATGGCGTTATTTATCTTTATGATGTGGTTATATTACCTATTGAAGAATTAGTAGAAGGTCAAATTATATCACCATTTTGTAAAATTACTAACGAATTAACAAAGTATGCTAATTATGATGGTAAGTGTGGCAAACGTTATTCAAATTCCTTGAATTTTCTTAAGGATAATCATAAAACAAAAGTTGATGATATCTCAACCTTAATATTTATATGTAAAGATAAATCAAATGGTTATTATTTGCCTGAATTTTCCAAAAATGAGTTTTAGTTAATAAATTATTTTTTGAAAGTTTGAATTTTCTTGGTGGCGATTTAACAAAAGAAATAATCCGACTACTAGATGATAATATTGAATATATTCATTTTGATGGATTTGATTCAGTTGTTTTTAAACGATTTAATAACCGTCAAATGATTGTGACTAAAAAAGAAATGTTAGGACTTTTGTCTAATGGTACAATTAAAGGAATAGATTTATTTATACGAATCACAATGCTTTTAAAAACTGGTGGAGTAATGATAATAGATGAAATCGAAAATTGTTTCCATAAAAATTTGGTTAATAATTTATTGTTCCTAATAACTGATAAATCTCTGAACAAAAAATG
>CAVJDT010000004.1:0-61260 GCA_963648435.1 Bacillota bacterium | reverse complement strand
GATAAATCTCTAAACAAAAAATGCTCAAATTACGTTTAGTACTCACTATGTTGAAATTTTAGATATTTTTGATTTAAGAGATAATATTTTTTTTTAAATAAGGTTAATAATGAAGTTACAATAAAAAAAATTATATGATAATTATGATTTTAGAACAGAAATTTTAAAAAGTAAAAAATTTAATAACAACACATTTAGTACATTATTAAACTATGATCAATTAATGAAAGTTAAGAGGTTATTAAAAAATGAAATATGTAATGACTGAAGGAATTTGTGAAAAGCTTTAATTGATATTTTGATAAAAAAGGGAATTTTTAATATTCCCATTGAATCACTATTATATGAAGAAGTTTTTCATGCAAGATAGATAAAAGGCAAATTACTAGAAAAAATTAAACAACTACCATATCAAAAAAAATCTTTATTATTAGAATAGGTGATGCATTGACCGATAAATTTGATATACCAGAAGATATTGAAGAAAGAGTTAAAGAAAATACAAAATTTGTATTAAACCAGAATTTGAAGTTTTACATCTAATTTATAAAGGTAGATGAATACATAAAAAAACATAAGAGTTCAGTGTGACCTTCTGAGTATTTATTACAAATTGATAAAGAATATAAGAAAGCCTATGATTATAATTATGAATTTTTTGATGCTCTTATTAATGAGAAAATAATAAATGTCATTAAAATTTACTCAGCTAAAAGAAAAGGAACACATAAAAAAGATGAAAGATTATTAGAAGAACTGATTAAAGAAAATATTAGTTATGTGAAAAAAGAATAGGCTATACCTATTCTCTTTTTTCCTACATAATAAATTGTAATAGAAGCGTTCCAATAATACCAATGGCATTATACACGGAATGAACTAAAATTGTTACCCAAACATTGTGCTTTGATTTATGGTAGATTGCTCCTAGAGCAATGCCTGAGGCAAAATAAGAGATGAAATTCAAAAGTTCAACCACAATGCTTGCAATTCCTACTTCTAGGCCGATTTCACCAAATGAGGCAAGAATTGAGATTAGAGATGAAACTGTATGAATAGAACCAAAGACTGCTCCAGAAATTATAATCATTTTTTTGGTTTTTCTTCTAGCTAAATTAAAGAATGATTTTCTAAAAATTAATTCTTCTAAAATTGGAGCACAAACTATTGTCATAAGTAGTATAACAACTAGTGGGAATGGACCACTAAAAAGTAGTTCATTGATTGATGATTGATTTCCTGAAGTTGAATTAATTTCGCCAAAGACAGGAAATACTAATCTAAGTAGCATTAAAGTAATGTTTATAAACGTACTTGAAGCAACACTTACCCCATATAATATCGCAAGTCCAATTCCAAATGATTTCCAGAATTTGCCTTTTTTAGAAAGGGCGGTTTTAAAATCGGTTTTTAAACAATTTTTAAGAAGTGGTACTACCACCGCAAGTAAAGCTAAATAAGTAAATAGATTCATCCCCGCAAGGAAATTGTAATAAAATCCTGGATAATATTGTTGTAAGTAAGTGTTTAAATCATTTATTTTACTTGTGTCAATGCCACGGATAGCACAAAATATACTAACTACTGCACTTGAAATAACAGATGTTAGGACGTAAAATACCACAAAATAAATAATAATGGAAATGATACTTAGTTTACGGGTATGAATAAATTCAGCCTCAGAGAATGTCCTAGGTTCATCTATTACTTCACTTATTATTGTTTGCTCTTCAAGTTTTAATGGTTCTCCACAAAAACTACAAAATTTGTTATTGTCATCATTAAGATGACCGCAGTATTTACATTGCATATGTAAGCCTCCTTGTAAAATATAGTTTAAATAAATATTTCATATTTGATTCATTAATAATTTTAGGTTTTAGATCTAGTTTTATTTTAGCTAATAGATTATAAATTGTTTGATTTTTTATACACTTTAAGTAGTCCTAAAGTTTTTTTGTAAATTTAAACCTAGTATAGTAATAATACTTCTTGTTTAATTATATCATAATTAAATAAGAAATACCATTAAAATATTCTAAAGTGTAATATTTTTTTATATTTTCACATAAAATTATGCGAGGAGAAGATTATATGAAGAAAAAAATTATTATTATTAGTATTTTGATTATTGTTGTGGTGGTTTTATTATTAATTCCTAAGGATGTTTATAAAAAAATCTTTAAAAAAGATCAACAAATAGAAAATAGTGTTACAGAAGAATTAGTGTATGAAACTTTATTTGTTAAAAATGATAAAAACTGTTTAGTTGGTATTAAAGTTGGTGTTAAAAAACTAGAAGAAGATGAAATTGCTCAAAAATGGGATTTACTAACTAAAAATGTTTCAAGCTTACCTAGTGGGTATACTTCACCTATTAATGTAAGTGCAGTACTATATAGTCATGTGGTCGAAAACAATAGTTTAGTCTTAAACGTTAGTGAAGACTTTATAAAATCTGATGGCAGAAGTGCCGTTGAATGTCTTGCTTGGAATTACTGTAACGGTGAAATTAAAGAAGTTGTGGTAAAAATTGATGATAAAAAAATTGATGAAGTTGGTGATTTTTATTTTAGGAAAATTGCTAAAGAAATGGGAACTAACTTTACATATGAGGCTAAAGATTTATTTGAGTCTAGTTATTTAACGGTAGTATATTATGAAAATGATACGATTAAGCCTGTTACTTACTTTTTTGATGATACTAAAAATCTTTATGATTATGTTATTGCGAAAATGCTTAAAAATGATTTAGAACTTTCAGAACTTGTTAATGCCAAAGGTTATACTTATGAAGTTAAGGATACTGAACTTGTCATTAATTTAAGTTATGGAGGAAGTTTTAATGATGAAATTAAACAAACAATTCTTGAAACCATTAAATTAAACTTTAAACTTAGTGGACTTTTAATAAATGGAAGTGACGCGGTGATGCTTAAAGAATCATTTATTGGGGAAAAAACCGAATAATTTGATTAATTTATTTTCTAAACTTTAGAAATTTAATTTTCTAAAGTTTTTATTCTTTAAAATTTATCAATTTGTGATAAAATAGTATTGGTGATATGATGAAAATACTATTTAGTACGAGCAATGCTCATAAAATTCAAGAAGTAAAAGCAATGTTTGAGGAAAAAAAACTTGATATTGAATTATTATCTTTAAAAGATATGGAAAAAAAGTATGATGAACCTATCGAAGATGGAAATACTTTTTTAGATAATGCAATAATTAAGGCAAAATATTATTATGAAAAATATCAAATGCCAATCATTACTGATGATTCAGGACTTGAAGTTGATGCTTTAAACGGAATGCCTGGGGTTTTATCAGCCCGTTATGCAAGTACTAACAATCATAATGCTTCATCAAGTGATAATAGAAAAAAACTACTTAAAGAACTAGAAAAAGTAAGTGAACGCTCAGCTCATTTTACTTGTGTGGTTGTTTACTTTGATGGAGTTAATATGGTATCATCTACTGGTTATGTTAATGGTATTATTGCCACTAAAGAAACAGGTGATAAGGGATTTGGTTATGATTGTTTATTCTATTTACCATCTTTTAACAAAACGATGGCAGAACTTGTGGAATCAGATAAGAACAAGGTTAGTCATCGCGGAAGAGCCATTACCGGTCTTCTTGATGTTTTGACAAAAAAGCAGATAATTTTTTCATAATCAAGCATTAAAATTGCAATTTTAGGTATAAAATGATATAATATTTATGAATTTAAGGTGCGAAAGGAGGGACCAAGACAATGCCAAAGACTATCGTTAGAGAAAACGACACATTAGATGAAGCTTTAAAAAGATTTAAACGTGACGTTTCTAGATCAGGTACCCTTGTTGAAGCACGTAAGCGTCAACATTATATGAAACCTAGCGATGTACGTAAAGAAAAAAGACGTGCAGCTCGCAAAGTAGGTAATCGTCACTAATTTTTTTTGCTTATATCAAAAACTACTCTAACTTATAATTCTATAGGTTAGAGTTTTTAATAAAAAAGGAGAATTTATGAAAAAAATAATTTGTTGCTTAATGATGTTAATAATGGTTATTACATTTTCAGGTTGTGGTAAAAAAGAAGAAGGTTCTAAATATACTATAACTTTCGCTGATGAAAATGCAAATGTTATTGAAACAATTTCCATTAAAAAAGGTGATTCCGTGAAATATCCTAACATAACTAATCAAGAAGAAGGTTACAATTATAGTTGGAGTACTTCACTTGATGATATTAAAAATACGGAAAGTGATTTATTTGTAATGGTTGTTAAAACCGTTTCTAAAAAAGTAACTAAATACTATATTGATGATAAGGTAATAAAAGAAAGTGTTGTTAATTATTTTGACGTTGTTGATGAACCTACGGTTCCAGTTAAATATGCAAATTATAACTGGGAAAGACATATTGAAAAACGTGATAACATGTATTATGAAACTTATTCATTAAATTATGAATATGCATCATTTTCCATTACTTATTGTGATGGTTATGAAGAAATCGAATTAGAACCAAAAAGCTTTGTTTATGGAACCGGAACTACTCTTCCTATATATAATAAGGAAGGTATGATTTTTGAAGGCTGGTTTTTATCAGATATTTCTATGACTAGATATACGGAAATTGATGGTGATACTGACCATAAAGTTAGGCTATATGCTCGCTTTACAAGTATTGAACCAGAAAAAGTTTTATCACTTGGGGAATACACTTATCAATTTGATTCATTACAAAAAATAAAATCTAGTGAATATCCTAACGCTATTACCACTAATCCAGTAATTCCGTCATCCGCTCCAGAGGGCGTGTTGAGTTATTTTTGGAGTAGTGAGGATCCTAGTATTGCTTTAGTTACCGAGTATTCATCAATTATCGCGGTGAAAGAAGGATATACCATAATTACAGGAACTAATAAACTAAATCCAGAAATTGTAATTAAAGGAATTGTTCATTCTTCCTCAAATGGTATTGAAATGGCGACGCTTGAAGAAGCTAACAAAAGAGAATTTTGTGAAGTAACTTTTGTGGATACTGATGATACCATAATTTATAAACAAAAAATTTTAAAAGGCGATCACATTATTCCGCCAACTCCTCCGGTTCATGAAGGTAAAGCCTTTAATGGTTGGGACCATTCATTATATAATATAACTGAAGATACCATTGTAACCGCAACTTATACTAGTGGAACTAATAAATATGCGGGGAAGAAAATAGCAATTATTGGTGATAGTATTTCCACATATTATAATATTGTTCCATCATGGTTTAGATATTACTACCCTTATGCACCAGGAGATGTTTATGATTATTATCAAACATGGTGGATGGAAGTAATTAACCGACTTGGTGGTAGTATGTTTATGAATAACTCCTATTCTGGTAGCCTTGTATCTGATGGATCTTCCTCCGCATCAACTAGTGATGGAAGACTAGCCGAACTTGTGATTAATGGGGAAAAACCTGATGTAATTATTATCTTTATGGGAACTAATGACATAGGGTCTGGGGTTACTAGTGCTAAATTTGCAACTGAATACATGAAAATGCTTAAAAAATTAAAAGCATTATGTCCTAATGCGGAAATAGTATTATGCTCACTTCCAACTGGAGTTCTTTATTCAGATCCTGAACAAAGTGATTATTTAAATGCCATTAAATCATGTGCTAATGATTATAATGCCTTATTAGTTGATTTAACTAGTGTTGATCTTACAAATGATTTAATTGACCGTGTTCATCCTAATAGAAGTGGTATGAAACTTATCGCTGATAAGATAATTGAAGTAATGCTCGGATAATGTAAAAAACTTGACAAAGCTTCCATAATCGACTAAAATGGAATATGATTCCAGAAAGGACGGGATTTAAATGTATTTAAATAGAACAATTGAAAAAACAATTAAGGAATTATCTAGCCAATTTCCAGTAATTGTTGTCTCAGGTGCTAGACAAGTCGGTAAATCAACACTACTACAAATGATAAAAAATGATAATATGAAGTATGTTACATTAGATGATTTAGATGCGAGAAACTTGGCATTATCTGATCCAAAATATTTTCTTGAACAATACGGATATCCGCTTTTAATTGATGAAATTCAATATGCACCAATTCTTTTAAATTATATTAAAATTATTGTTGATGAAGAAAAAATGAATAATCTTAAAAATAACTTGCCTATTAGGCCTTTATTTTGGTTAACTGGCTCACAACAGTTTGAAATAATGAAAGGTGTTAGTGAGTCTCTTGCAGGGCGAATTGGTGTGTTGAATCTATATTCTATGTCGTTAGATGAAATTGAAAAAAATGATGGTGAAATATTTTCACCACAAATTGAAAGTTTAAAAAAGAAAAAAAGTCCAAAGATAATTGAAAGAAAACAGATTTTTAATTATATTTTTAACGGAGGTATGCCAGATATTATAACTGGGGCCACAAAAAGAAATGCATATTTTTCATCATATCTTAATACTTATATAGAAAGAGATGTTCGCCAACTTATAAATGCTCAAAAAACAATTGACTTTTATAATTTTATGCAATATATTGTGGTTAGAACAGCACAAGAATTGAATTATTCGGTTATTTCAAAAGAAATTGGAGTAGATTTAAAAACAATTAAGAATTGGATTAGTATATTAGAGACTTCAGGAATAATTTATCTGCTTCAACCATATTATTCAAATGTGTCTAATCGCATTACCAAATCGCCAAAACTATATTTTATGGATACTGGTCTATGCAGTTATTTAGCTAAATATCAATCAGCGGAAACCCTTGAATTTGGAGCTCTTTCTGGTGCCATCTTTGAAACCTATGTAGTAAGTGAAATTATTAAGAATTTTTCTAATAATGGTATAGACCCTAAAATGCATTTGTATTATTACCATGATAAAGATCAAAAAGAAATTGATTTAATATATACTGATGGTAACACATTATATCCAATTGAAATAAAAAAAGGAATTAGCCCAAGTAGTCCAGATAAGAATTTTAGCGTAATTAACAAATATTCAAATAATATTGGTAATGGCATTATTTTATGTTTAACAAAAACTTTACAACCAATTAAAGGTAATTGTTGGCTTTGCCCAATTGAGTACATTTAGGCGTTTATACGCCTTTTTCTTCTATTTTAAGATAATTGTTCATATAATATATTGGTGAATAAATTGAAAAAGATTAACATTTACAAAACAAAACTATATGTGGATGATTGCCATAAACTAATTATCAACAATTATCATAAAATTACAACCTATTTAGATGATTTAATCGTTATCGATAATTACCATATAAAGGGTAAAAACTTGCAAATTTTAAAAGTTGATGAAGTAAATATTGAAATATTAGGTGAACTTCATGAAATTAAAATGGAATAAAGTAATAAACCTTAGATACTATGTGGAAATGCCTTATGATAATTTTCTTGATACTCAAAAATTTAAAATGCATAATGTATCAAGAAAAGAAGAATTGGTTACCTTTACAACTAATAAAAAAGGAATAATTTTATTAAAGGACCAAATAGAAAATATTAAAATAATTGATCGAAAGCAAAAATTAATTAAAAGTTTATTTGTTATTCATTTACCTACAACGATAAGCATATTTTTAATATTTGTTATGTTGCTAATTTCTAATAAATATGTAAGAGAAATTACTTTTGATAATCTTGATTATTACGATTATGAAGTTTATCAAACCATTAATAATCATTTGGTTAAAAAAGGACCATTTTACCAATTAGACATAAATTTAAATGATTTAGGAAGAATACTTAGAACTACATACCAACAGTATGCATATATTGGAATTAAAAAAACAGGAGCAAAATTAATTATTGAAATTGCGACTCAGGAAGTACCTAACATAACTAAAGAAATTGATAATGTACCAGGTGATGTTGTCGCAAAGTATGATGCTTATATTGAAGGAATTGAAGCCAAAAAAGGTGCTGTTGTTGTAATGACTAGTCAAAGTGTTAAAAAAGGTAGTTTGCTCATTAGCGGAAATGTTAATTATAAAATTAATCCTAGTGATTTAACTAAACTAGTAAGAGCAGAAGGATTAATACTTGGAAAAGTTGCGGAGTACAAGGAATATACAGTTAAAAAAGAAAATTATATTTATGACTATTCAAGCAACATCCAAAAATATTATGAATTAAACTTATTTAACCGAATTATTAAGACTAAAAATGATGATTTAAGTGATGGCTATAAAAGAAAAACTGAACTTTTAAATTTGTTTAAATTAATTAAACTTAATAAAGTTGAAACGTATGAGGAAGTAAAATTATTAATTACATATGATGAAAAAAATGCTTTATCTTATGCTAAAAGTAAAATATATTTAGATTTTAATCTTTCTAAAATTTCAACGAAAGAATATGTTGAAAGTATTGAACTGATAAAAAAAGTAGAATATGATGATACTTATTCATTTGTTTTTTTAGTTAAATATTTGAGAAATATAGGAGAATTTAAAAAATATGATTAGGAAAAATAACTAATCATATTTTCTTTTGTTGCTTATAAATTCAAAATACTATTTATCCTATAAAGCATAGATAATTTTAAATGAAAAATCCAGAAAAAGCCTAGTAAATAATATAATCAAAATACTAAAAATCTCTAGTTTTGACTAGAGGTTTTTGTAATTAGGGCTTTATTTAATTTATAAATATCGGTATTATCGATTTTTTTATCTAATTCTATGTTAGCACTTGATTTTATGAAATACTTAACATAAGTAGAAGTATGACTAGTGGTACGATATAGTGAATCATTAATTTCACTCACATTTTCGGTGTATTTTAGACCCCCAGTTTCATGGTCGGCGGTTACTATTAAGGTATAATTATCTTGATTATTAAAGTGATTTAAACCTATTTCTACCGCGTCACTAAAGTTATCAAGGTATTCCATCATCTTAAGAATATTGTTGTTGTGACTTTTTTTATCAATGTGGGCACTTTCAACCATTAGGAAATAACCGTTTGGGAAATTTCGCTCTAAATATTCAATTGCATAACTTGTTAACACTTGGAGAGTGGGATTAATGGTATCATTATCAGCTTTATTACTGATATGATCAAAGGTTCCAAGAATTAAATTATTTGTATTATTTGAATTATTTAAGTCTTGAATAGTAGTACAAATTTGATATCCAGCTTTTTGAAATGCTTCATGGTAACTTTGATAAGTGCTAAGACCAGATCCAAAAAAGAGGTCAATGCCACTTGTTAGTTGCGATTCAATAATATCATTAGTTTTATTTCGGTTACTTGCATGAGCACTAAAAGAAGCAGGGGTTGCACCAAATAGAACATCAGTTGTGACGATTCCTACGCCTAAACCTTGAGTTTTTGCATATTCACTAATTGTTTCAAGCCTTTTTTTCTTGTGCATGGCAATTTCGCCATTTGTTACTTTTTTACCAGTTGCAAGGGCTGTTGCGGCGGCGGCACTATCAGTAGGTGAAAAAATTGCTTGTGAGAATGTTGAAACATATCCATTTTCAAGGGTCGAAAATGACATTTCTTTATCATAATATTTCTCAGTAACTTTAATGTGATTTTCCCCCATACCATCACCAATAAAAAGAATGATTCGACTAGATTTGCCTTTATAATCTTGATAGTCTTGGACAGAACTAATGTTTTTCCGGTATAAGATAAAACTACAAAAAATGATCAAAAGATATAAAATTACAATTGAAAAAATTAGTAAATAATTAATAAAAGTTCTTTTATTTTTCACTTAATTTACCTCGCAAAATTTAAATTTTTAAAATAATATACCATTATTTTAAAAAAAATTCAAATTAATTGATATAAAATCAAAAGTTTTTTCGCTTTTATTTTGACATTTGAAACAATTTGTGCTATAATAAGATGTTAGTACAATGGAGTATTGTAACAAAAAGACGTCAGTGAAAGATGGTGATAAAATGATGTCAATGGAAAAATTCGTGAATTACTTAAAACAATATGGTTTTGTCTATCAAGGTAGTGAAATTTATGGAGGCTTATCAAACTCATGGGATTTTGGTCCCCTTGGAGTTGAATTAAAAAATAATATTAAAAAAGCTTGGTGGAAAGCTTTTGTTCAGTCTTCACCAAATAATGTTGGCCTTGATGCCGCAATCCTTATGAATCCTGAAACTTGGGTTGCAAGTGGTCATGTTGGTGGCTTTAGTGATCCTTTAGTTGATTGTAAAAACTGTGGAACAAGACACCGTGCTGATAAGTTGATTGAAGAAGCGACAAATGGTTTAGTTACAGGAGATGGCTGGGATAATGATAAATTATACAATTATTTAGTTGAGCATAAGATTCCTTGTCCTAATTGTGGAAGTACTAATTTTACAACAATTCGTAAATTTAATTTAATGTTTCAAACCCATATTGGGGTTGTTGATGATAGTAAGAGTTTAGTATACTTAAGACCAGAAACAGCTCAAGGTATTTTCGTTAACTTTAAAAATGTCCAAAGAACATCACGTAAAAAGGTACCATTTGGAATTGGCCAAATCGGTAAAAGTTTTAGAAATGAAATTACTCCAGGAAACTTTATTTTCCGTATTCGTGAATTTGAACAAATGGAACTTGAATTTTTCTGTAAACCGGGAACTGATTTAGAGTGGTTTGATTATTGGCGTACTTTTTGCTTAAATTTCTTAACTAATATAGGCCTTCGTCAAGAACTAATTAGAACAAGAGATCATGACAAAGAAGAATTATGCTTTTATTCAAAAGCAACTACAGATATTGAATTTAAATATTTCTTTGGTTGGGGTGAACTATGGGGAATCGCCGATCGAACCGATTATGACTTACGTGTTCATCAAGAACATTCAGGGGAAAATCTTGAATATTTAGACCCTGAAACTAACCAAAAGTATTTACCATATGTTATTGAACCAAGTTTAGGAGTTGAAAGATTACTTTTAGCGGTTTTAACAAGTGCTTATGAAGAACAACAATTAGAAGATGGTGATACTCGTGATGTTTTACATCTTGATAGTAGACTTGCGCCAGTAAAGGTTGCGGTATTACCGCTTGTTAATAAACTAAATGATAAAGCTACAGAACTTTATCAAATGCTTTCACAAGAATTTGTTTGTGAATATGATACAAGTGGTAAAATTGGTAAAAGATATCGTCGTCAAGATGCAATTGGTACTCCATATTGCGTAACAGTTGATTTTGATACTTTAGAAGATAATATGGTAACAGTTCGTAATCGTGATACAATGGAACAAGAACGTATTGCAATTACGGATTTAGTAAATTATTTTAATACCCATCTTAAATAAGTTTTACAAGGAGGAACGGGATGATATCTAGTGCAACTACTAAAAAAGTAATTGAAGCTACTGATATAGTTGAAGTAGTTGGCGAATATGTAAGCCTTAAGAAAAAAGGAACTAGTTATTTTGGCTTATGTCCCTTTCATGATGACAAAAATCCCTCCATGGCTGTAAGCGGTGAGAAAAAAATCTTTAATTGTTTTAGTTGTAATACAAAAGGTAATGTAATTTATTTTGTATCAAAATATGAAAATATTTCGATGGAACAAGCAACCATAAAACTTGCAAAAAGAGCAGGAATCAAAATTGAAGATAATATAAATTCACAAAATGAAAAAACCAATCGCTTACTACATGTGATGGATGAAGCCTATAATTTTTATCGCTTTTATTTATATAATAGCGATGAAGGTAAAAATGCACTTGCCTATTTAAAAGCACGTGGCCTTGATGATGAAATAATAAAAAAACATAAAATAGGACTTGCCCCTAAAAATATAGATTATTTACATCAAGCTTTAGACCGTAAACAAATTACAACCCTTGATCAAATTGAATTAGGTCTTGTAAAAGATGTAAATGGTAAGGTTCATGATATTTTTAGAAATCGAATTATGTTTTCTATAACTAATGCTTCTGGCCAAATTGTGGGTTTTAGTGGTCGAATTTATGAAAAAAGCGATCAAGCAAAGTATATTAATTCAACCGAAAATGTTTTATTTCATAAGGGTGAAATTCTATATAATTTTGATCAAGCTTCACTTGAAGCTAGAAAAAAGAATCAAATATTTCTTTTTGAAGGCTTTATGGATGTTATTGCTTGTGAAAAAGCTGGTTTAAATAATGCTATTGCCACTATGGGAACGGCGATGACAACTGAACATGTTAAAATGATAACGCAAGTAACCAAAAATATTGTATTATTTTTTGATGGTGATGAAGCTGGAATTAAAGCCATGAAGCGCTCTGCTCAAATGCTAGCGAAAGTTAAAATTATTCCAAATGCGGTATTATTACCAGATGATTTAGACCCTGATGAATATATTGCTAAATACGGTACTGATAAATTTAATGAGTATGTATTAAACAATATGAAAAATGTTTACCTTATCTTATATGAACTTGCTTACCAAAAGGTTTACTTAGAAGATTTTATGAGTGTTGAAACCTTTAAAAAACAAGTGTTTGATTTTATCAAACTTGCAAATAGTGATGTTATCACCTCATATTTTATCAATCGCCTCGCTAGCGACTTAAAGATTGATGCCGAAATGCTTAAATCAGATTTAAGGGCCTTCCAACCATATCAAGATACTTACAACTATAATCAAACTTATAGGGATGAACCGATAAAAAAAGTAGAAAATATAAATGTTCAAAAAAAGAAAAATGTAAAAGTAACAACAAGTGTTATTATGGCATATCAAACAATCATTAAACAAGCTATCTATTCAAAAGAAGCCCTTAGTGTTTTCTTTGATGCTGTAACAATTGCGGATGGGTTACGTTTTCCTGGTAGTGAACTTGCGGGGGAATTTGATTTGCTGTATGTTTTAAGTAACTATTATGCACAAAATCCCCAAAAAGAGGGAATGGGAACAGACTTACTTTACGAATTATTAAATGATAAACCTAGTTCTCTAAACTTAGCTAAAAGAATAATTGATAATAAATTCATTTTAGCAAGTAGTGAGCAAATGCTAAATGATAGTATTATGACCATCAACAAATATTTTAAGAAACAAGATAATATTGCTTCCTATAATGCAACAATACTATCGAAAAATGAAGAAGAACGAAAGAAAAACATGCAAGAATTTATCGAAATAAGTAAATCACAAAAGAAAATAATAAAGGAGGATATGTAATGTTAGACGAATTATTATACAAAGATCAGTTAGATGCAATGAAGGAATATGCTAAAAAGAAACAATATATTCCACTTTCCAAAATTAATGAAATTCTTGATAATCCAACCGAAGAATTAATGGATGATGTGGTTGAATATCTTGAAAGCTGTGATATTGAAGTAACTAGAGATAGTGAAGAAATGCCTGATGATGAAGCTTTACTTACGGAAGAAACTGATGATGATTTTGAGGCTTTCATTGATGATGTTGAAAACGATGAAGAACTTGAAGAATTAACAGCGGCTGTCGAAAGTGAAATCCAAGTTTCAGATTTTGAAGACTTTGTTTCAACTTCCCATCAAGCCGATGACCCGGTTAAAATGTATTTACGAGACATTGGTCAAATTGAATTACTTACGATAACCCAAGAATCAGAATATGCAAGAACCGTACAAGAAGGTATTATGTGTAAAGAAAAGATTGAAGCTTATCGTAAACAAGGTAAAGAAATATCTCCAGAAGAGCTTGAAGAATTAAATGAGAAAATTCGTATGGGGGATGAAGCTCGTGATATTTTGATTGAATCAAACTTACGTTTAGTTGTTTCAATTGCGAAAAAATATTTTGGCCGTGGCCTTCCTTTTCTTGATTTAATTCAAGAAGGAAACATGGGATTAATTAAAGCTGTTTATAAGTTTGACCCGACTAAGGGATTTAAATTCTCAACTTATGCAACTTGGTGGATTAGACAATCCATCACAAGAGCGATTGCGGACCAAGGTAGGACTATTAGAATTCCTGTTCATATGGTTGAAACAATCAATAAATTAGGTCGTACTACAAGAAGATTAACCCAAGAAAAACGTCGTGAACCAACACCTGAAGAAATCGCGGCAGAAATGAAGATTTCTGTCGAAAAGGTTCAACAAATCCAACGAATTGCTCAAGAACCAATTTCATTTGATTCAACTGTTGGTGAAGAAGATGACTCAAGCCTTGGTGATTTTATCGCTGATACCGAAGGACAAAATCCTCTTGAATATACTCAGTACCAAATATACCGTGAAGAAATTGATGCGGTTTTACAAACTTTAACACCCCGTGAAGAAAAAGTAATTAGACTTCGTTATGGTCTTGATGACAACCATCCTAGAACCCTTGAAGAAGTTGGACGTGAATTTGGGGTAACTAGAGAAAGAATTCGTCAAATTGAAGCTAAAGCGATTAGAAGACTTCGTCATCCTTCACGTTTAAAACGCTTAGAGCGTCATCGTGCTAAATAATGTTATCTAAACGTTTAGCAAAAATCTTAGATTTTATTGAAGAAACCGATAAAGTGGCCGATATTGGTACTGACCATGGTTATCTTTTAGAATCTTGTTTGCTTGATAAACATGTTAAGTTTGTCCAAGGTATTGAAAATAAAAAAGGTCCTTATGAAAGGGCCTTCTCTAATTTAAGTAAGTATATTGCAGAAAATGTTGCAATTTTATCACTAAGTGATGGTTTAACCAAACTTGATCCATCCATTAATACCGTTGTAATTGCGGGGATGGGGGGAGAACTAATATCTAAAATTTTGGAAAATGACCTTGAAAAAGCCAAAAAACTTGATAAATTACTTTTAGAAGCTAATTCAAGAACGTTTGAATTAAGACAGTTTTTATCAAACAATCATTTTGAAATTATTGATGAAGCTCTTGTTTATGAGCATTCTAAATATTATGAAATTATTAAGGCTAAATATAATGAAAATTCTAAAGAGTTATCCAAAAAATCATGCTTTTTTGGACCAAAACTAATGAGTAACCAAAGTATTGATTTTAAGAATAAATGGAATAAAAAGCTAACAGAAATTAAGGAAATTTTAAAAACATGTCCTAATCTTTTAACTTTAAATGATGAAAAAATAATGATTGAGGAGGTATTAGATGACAAAAGTATCTGATATAGTTAACTATTTACTAGAAAAATATCCCTTAAACCTTGCTTCAAGTTTTGATGCTGGTAAAGTTGGATTACAATTTGGAAGGATGAACCAAGAAGTAAAAAAAGCAATGATTGCTTTAGATGGTTCGACTAAAGTTGTGGAAGATGCTATTACTCAAGGGGTTGATTTATTAATTACCCATCATCCTTTTATGTTTAATAGCCTTTTAAATTTAAATTATGACAATCCTTTAACCAAACGAATTTGTCTAGTTATTAAAAACGAATTAAATGTTTTTTCCATGCATACTAATTTTGATGTGGCAATTGATGGAATGAATGAAATTTTAGCAGAAATCTTAGGTCTTGAAAATGTTAAAAGTTGTCAAAAGGAAATTGATAATAATGCATTTTTAAGATATGGAACAATTACCCCTATGTCTTTAAAAGAACTAGCCAAGCTTGTTCAAAATAAATTTGGTGAAAATAATATTAGAATTGTCGGTGATGACAACCAAATTATTAAAAAAGTTGGTATTATCGGTGGTGGTGGTAGTTATGATTTATATAATGCGGCAAGTCATGGTTGTGATGCTTTTATTACCGGTGAAATAAGACATAATCAAGCCTTAGATGCCCTTGATTTAGGTATTGCCTTAATTGAGGTAAGTCATAGTGTAGAACGTTTATTTAGGGAAAAGGTAAGAAAAATGCTTATGGAAAAATTTCCTGATGTTACGTTTGTTTATTCTAAAAAAGATCTTGATCCATTTCGTTAGAAAAAAGTAGTTAGAAATTAGCTCTAACTACCTTTTTTTCTTAACTATTCTTCAACGATTGCGCCCATTGGACATACTTCTTGACAAGCACCACAGTCGATGCATTGGCTAGCATCAATTTTGTAGATATCGCCTTCAGAAATACATTGAACAGGACATTCACCAGCGCATGTGCCACATGCGATACAAGTATCAGTAATTAATCTTGGCATATTTAATTCCTCCATGTATATAAATATCAACAACAATTATAGTATAATCCATCTTTTTTTGCAACAATAAAACAATTATTCTTTCATTTAACTTGCTTAAAAATTTAAATTTTGCTATAATAACTCTAGTTTTAAAGGAGGAAGTTCATATGGCTTGGTATTTTGTCTTAATAATTGGTGTTGTTTGCCTAATTGTGGGTTTTGTTATTGGTTTCTTTGTTATTAGACATGTGTTTAATAAGCAATTACAAGATAATCCCCCAATTAACCGTGATATGATTCGTGCTATGTTTATGGAAATGGGTCGTAAACCATCAGAAAAAGATATTAACCGTGTTATGAATCGCATGGATCAATATAAGGATAAAAAATAAGACTTGCCAAGGCAAGTCTTTTTAAATATCTTTTTTTTCAAAAAGATTAGTTTTCTTTTCCGTATGGTTTATTAATCTTTTAATATTAGGAATGTGACTTAGGTATAAAGCTAAAACGCCAATACCTAGGACTATTGTAAATACTAAATCATGTTTTCCAAATATTGGAATAAAAGAAGTTAAAAAAGCAGCTGTAATCGCCGATAATGAACTAAGTGAGATATAGCGTTTCCATATAAATACAACCACAAACACTAAAAATGCAATTATAAATACAATAGGACTGTATGCCGCAACAATTCCAGCACAACATGAAACTCCTTTTCCCCCTCTAAAGTTTGCAAATATCGGAAATAGATGACCAATTAAAGCGACAACTCCATAGATTAATGGATGAATTTTAAGCACCATCCAGTCAAGGGTGTAGTCTAAAAGCCCTACTCTAAATAATAAGATGACAATTCCGGCTTTTAAAGCATCTAAAATGAAAACCAGTAATCCATATTTAAATCCTAAAACCCGTAGGACATTAGTTGCCCCCATATTTCTACTACCATAATCTCTAATATCTATTCCTTTAAATAGTTTACTGACAATTAAGGCCCAAGGAATGGAACCAAGTAAATATGATACTATTAATAGGAAGATTGGAACTATTATTCCCACAATAATCACCTCGCCTAATATTATACTTTTTTTAAAGAAAAAATACTTGTTTTTTACTTTAAACTTTCAAAATAAATAATTTGTCGTAACTTGTAATATTAAAAAAGAATAAGTAAAATCTACATTTTTTGAAACATTTTACTTGCATAATTAGTCTTGCTATGGTATAATAAGAAGTAGATAGAAGAAAGGGTGATAATATGGCAAGTACAAAGAGCGCTCCTGTATATGATGAAAGTTCGATTCAGGTCTTACAAGGACTTGAGGCTGTACGTAAAAGACCTGGTATGTATATTGGGTCAACTGATGCTAGGGGACTCCATCATTTAGTATGGGAAATAGTAGATAATGCGATTGACGAAGCATTATCTGGATATGGTAATAAGATTATTGTTAATATTCATCCTGATAATAGTATTGAAGTAATTGATAATGGTCGTGGTATTCCTACAGGTATTCATAAAACGGAAAAAATACCAACTCCCCAAGTTATATTTAATACCCTTCATTCTGGTGGTAAGTTTGACCCTAATGGTGGTTATAAAGTATCAGGTGGTTTGCATGGCGTTGGTTCAAGTGTTGTTAATGCATTAAGTGAATGGCTAACAGTTACAATTTACCGTGATGGCAAAATTTATAATCAAACTTACCGTAATGGTGGTAAAATTATTGAAAAGCCTAAAAACCTTGGTGAAACGAGGAGAACTGGTTCAACAATTCATTTTAAACCTGATCCTAAGATTTTCACATCAACGATTTTTGATTATAAAACCATTGCTTTTCGTTTAAAGGAATCAGCTTTTTTAATTAAAGGCTTAAAAATTGAATTAAATGATTTACGTTCGGGTAAATCTGATGTTTTCCATTATGAAAATGGAATTGTGGAATTCATTAAAGCCCTAATTGAAGGTAAAAAACCAATTCATGAACCGGTCTTTTTTACCGGTACTGTTTCTAGAATAATGGTAGAAGTTGCAATTCAATATTGTAGTGAATTTTATGGTGAAAATATTTTATCTTTTGTTAATAACATTCGGACTAAAGATGGAGGAACTCATGAAATTGGTTTTAAGACCGCATTAACAAGAGCATTTAATGAACATGCTCGGATAATTGGATCTTTAAAAGATAAAGATCCAAATATTGAAGGACCTTTAGTTAGACAAGGTTTAACAGCGATTATTTCAATTAGAGTTCCTGAGGATTTATTACAATTTGAAGGTCAAACTAAAAATAAACTTGGTACGGCAGAAGCTAAAAACGCAGTAGAACAAGTTGTGTATGAACAATTTAAATCATTTATGGCTGAAAATGGTCAAATTTCAAATACACTTGTTAATAATGCAATAAAAGCAGTAAAAGCTCAAGAAGCAGCTCGTAAAGCCATTGATGATTACCGTCAAATCTCTAAAAAGATTTCAAAACCTGCAAATTTAATTGGTAAATTAACCCCAGCTCAAGAGAAAGACCCAAGAATTAATGAATTATTCCTAGTTGAAGGTGATTCAGCAGGTGGTTCTGCCAAAAGTGGAAGAGATCGAAGTTTCCAAGCTATTTTACCGCTTCGTGGTAAAGTTTTGAATACAGCGAAAACTAGACTTGAAGAAGTAATGAAAAATGAAGAAATTGTTTCCATAATAAACGCTGTAGGAGCTGGTTTTGGTAAGGATTTTGATATTTCTAAATCAAATTATCGCCGGGTTATTATTATGACTGATGCCGACACTGATGGTGCTCACATTCAAACGTTATTACTTACTTTCTTTTTCCGTTATATGCGACCCCTTCTAGAAAATGGTTACATTTATATTGCGACCCCACCTCTATATAAGATATCAAGTAAAAATGGTATTCAATATGCTTGGACTGATGAAGAACTTCGAGAAAAAATAGGAAATTTAAAAAATGTTCAAATTCAACGTTATAAAGGTCTAGGAGAAATGAACGCCGAACAACTATGGGAAACTACCATGGACCCGGCTAAACGAACCTTAATTCAAGTGGAAATGGGTGATGAGGATGATGCGGAAGCAAAAATGAATGTCCTTATGGGCGATGATGTTGAACCCCGTCGTGAATGGATTGAAAATAATGTTGTCTTTGATTATGAAGATGATGGTTTTGCACTGGAGGAAATAGATACCGATGAATAGTGGAAGAAGTAATATAACAAGTAAAATAAATAGATTTGCAACTGAAACTTTATTAAAACAAAGTTTTGAAGACATTATGGGAGACCGTTTTGGTCGTTATTCAAAGTACATTATTCAAGACCGGGCTTTACCTGATGTTAGAGATGGTTTAAAACCGGTTCAAAGACGTATTCTATATGCAATGTATAAATTAGGGCTTTCTAGTAATAAGCCTCATAAGAAAAGTGCTCGTATTGTCGGTGATGTAATTGGTAAGTACCATCCTCATGGGGATACGGCCGTTTATGATGCGATGGTTAGAATGTCCCAAGACTTTAAAATTTTATTACCTCTAATTGATATGCACGGAAATAATGGTAGTATTGATGGTGACCCTGCCGCCGCAATGCGTTATACGGAAGCTAGACTGAGTAAATATGCGGAATTATTATTAGAAGATATAAATAAAAGAACAATTGGCTTTATGCCTAACTTTGATGATGAAGAGCTTGAACCAGTTGTTCTTCCTGCTAAGTTTCCTAATATCATTATTAATGGGGCTAATGGTATTTCTGCAGGTTATGCAACCGAGATTCCACCTCATAATCCTGGTGAAATTCTTGATGCTTGTATTTTACGGATGACTAATCCTAATTGTACCCTTGATGAAGTTTTAAACATTGTCAAAGGTCCTGACTTTCCCACTGGGGGCATTGTCCAAGGATTAGAAGGCTTAAAAAATGCTTATAAAACCGGCCGTGGTAAAGTTATCATTAAGGCTAAAACCGAAATTGTTCCATTTAAGGGTGATTCTCGAATCATAATTTCGGAAATTCCTTATGAAGTTAATAAAGCTCAATTATTAAAAGAAATGAGCGATGTGATTGAAAATAAAAATGTTGATGGCGTTAAGACCATTCGTGATGAAACAGACCGTCAAGGCTTACGTATCGTCATTGATGTTCGTAAAGATGTTAATCCGGAAACTATTTTACAAGTCTTATTTAAATATACGAAATTACAAATTTCTTATAACTTTAATATGGTTGTAATTAGTTATGGTAAACCAATGCAAATGGGATTATTGGATATTCTTGATTCTTACATAACTCATCAAAAAGAAGTAATGACTAATCGTAGTAACTTTGATTTACTTAGAGCCCAGAAACGTTTGGAAATTGTTGATGGCTTAATTTCAATGGTTTCAATTCTTGATTCAGTTATTGCCACTATTCGCAATTCCAAGAATAAAACTGATGCCAAAGAAAACATTATTTCCAAATATGGTTTTACAGAAAACCAAGCCGAAGCAATTGTTATGTTACAATTATATCGTTTAACTAACACTGATATTTTTGCCTTAAAACAAGAACGTAGTGATTTAGAAAATCAAATTGTTAAATTAACTAAGATCTTAAGCAGTGAAAAAAACTTAATTAAAGAAATTGTTAAAGAAATGAATGTCACTAAATCAATTATTAACGTGGAAAGAAAAACCCAAATTGAAGAAGTAGTTGATGAAGTAGTAGTTAAAACGGAAGAAATTATTGCTAGTGAAGATGTTATTTTAATCGTTACGCATGATGGTTATTTAAAACGATTAAGCAAAAAAGCTTTCGCCGCGACCACTGAACCAACCAAATTAAAAGATGGTGATATCATCTCGGATATTTACAATGTAACTACGACTGATACCTTACTTCAATTTACTAATTTAGGTAATTATGTATTTTTACCAATTCATAAAATTCCTGAATGTAAGCATAAAGATATTGGATATAATGTTAGTACTTTAATTAACATGGATCCAAGTGAACAAATTTTATTCTCATATCCGGTTAAAGAATTTAGTGAAAATAAGTTTGTTTTAATTGCAACGAAAAATGGCTTAATTAAGAGAATTCCTCTTTCTAGTTTAAAGGTTAACCGTTACTCTAAAGTATTACAAGCAACCAAACTTCGTGATGATGATGAAGTAGTAAGTGCTGATATAATGACAGGAGATGAAGCAGAAGTCGTAATTGCGACCAAAGATGGCTTTATGAACCGTTATGATGCTTCGGAAATAAGCGTTATGGAAGCAGCTTCATTTGGAGTTAAAGCTATTGAAATGAAAGGTCGACCTGCGGATTATGTTGTAGGGGCAAAGTATGTTCGTGATAAAGATATTATTTTACTACTTACTAACCGCGGTAATGTTAAACGCTTTAGACCTGAAGAAATTAATAAGGGTAAGAAAAATCATGTTGGAAAGATGTATCTAAAAGTAGTTCGTTCAAATATGCATGAAGCAATTGCTTTAGATGTAATTCACGCTAAAAATGCTAACTCCGATCTTGCAAGTTATATTAGTTGTGAACAAGAGTTTGTCGCGATTGATTATACAATCTTACGTAAAGCCATCGCTGATAATGGTATGAAACTTGTTCCTACAAGTGCTGGTAAACCAATCAGCTTTGTTATTTGTCGTAATGATGCGGACTTAGAAGTATAGAAATGTCGTGAGGATTACCCCCCACGATATTTTGTAGTTGATAAATGTTGAAAAAAGAATTAATATATGCTATAATGTTTTAGTTGAGGTATGAAAAATATGTTTAAAATTGCAATTGACGGACCTGCTGGAGCGGGTAAATCTACCATTTCGAAGATTCTAGCTAAACGCTTAAACTTTGAGTACATAGATACGGGGGCAATGTACCGTGCGGTTACGCTTAAAGCTTTAAGACTTGGGGTAGACTTAGAGAAAGAAGAAAGTTATGAATTTTTAAAAGATACTTATTTAGACATTGAAAATGGCCGGGTTATCTTAGACCATGAAGATGTCAGTGAAGCCATTAGGTCAATTGATGTTACTAATCAAGTTTCAACTCCTTCAAAAATAAAAGTAGTTAGAGAATTTTTAGTTGAATATCAACGGAAAATAAGTAACTCAAAAAATGTGGTAATGGATGGTAGAGATATCGGTACGGTAGTTTTGCCTAATGCGGATTTAAAAATATACCTTGATGCAACAGTGGAATGTAGAGCTTATCGGAGAATGATGGAACGAGCTGAAAAAGGTGTTGTACAAAGTTTGGAAGAAACGATTAAAGAGATAATCGTTCGCGATACCAAAGATTCAACAAGGGCTATTAGTCCACTCCGAGTTGCGAGTGACGCTGTTATAATTGATTCTTCAAATATGACAATTGAAGAAGTTGTTAATGAAATTATTAATTTAGTAAGTGAAAGGGGCTTTAAAATTATGAGCAATGAAAAAATTTATGAAGGACAAAATGTAAAAGGACGCATTTTAAATGTTACTAAAGATGCTGTCTATCTTGAATTAAATGGAGGCGAAAAGGCAGTTATTTATCCTAATGACTTATCAGGCTATGTTGAAGGTCAAAAATTAAGAGATAATTATAACGAAGGTCAAGAGTTTGAAGCCCAAGTTAAGCAAATAGCTAAAGATCGTAAAACTGGTGAACCACTTTACATTTTATCAACGAAACTAGAAGCAGAAAAAGCAAAATTAAAAGTTTTTGAAGAATTAAAAGAAAAGGATGAAATTATTTCAGTTATAGTCTCAAGAGTATCAAAAATTGGTGCTGATGTGCTTTATCATGATTTAAAAGCATTCTTACCAATTAAAAATGTTGATTTAAATGAAGAAGCTTTAAGAAAATTAGTTGGTCAAACTCTTGATGTTATTGTGACTTATGTTAATGTTGATAAAATGCAAGTTACAGTATCAAGTATTCTTGCAATGAAGAAAAAGCAAAGATTAGCTAAAGAAGAAGCTTTATCTAAAATAAGTGTTGGTGATATTATTGAAGGTACAGTAATTGATGTTAAACCTTATGGAGCTATCGTTGCATTTAATGGTTTAACTGGTTTATTACATGTATCGGAAATGAGCCATAAAATGGTTAAAGTTGCCAGTGATTTATATAAAGTAAATGACACCGTAAAAGCTAAAATTATAAAAATGGAAGGCGATAAAATTGGTCTTTCTGTAAGAGCTTTAACACCACATCCTTGGGAAGTATTAAAAGATAAATATCATGTTGGTGATGTTTTTGAAGGTGTAATTAGTAAAATTATTGATGCCGGATTAATCATTAAATTAACTGAAGAATATGCTGGATTAATGCCTCGTAGTGAATATTCTTGGTTAGTTAATGACAAACTTGATGGTAAGTTTAACGAAGGTGACACAATTAAAGTTCAAGTTTTAGCCATTGATGATAAGAAAAAACGTGTAAGTTTATCTCACCGTGCAACTGTTGAAAACACTTGGGGTACCATCAAACTTAAAAAAGGTGATGTTGTAAAAGTAAGTGTTGCCACAATTGAAGAACGTGGTGCGAAAGTTAACTACCTAAATGTAACAGGATTTATGCCAATTAGTGAAGTAACTTCAACAAAACGTATTGGTAAAGTTGATGAAATGTATCCAATTGGTACTGAGGTTGAAGCCCTTGTCTTAGATGTTGATCCAAGTCGGGCTAAATTATTAGTAAGTGCTAAAGCTTTAGAACTTGCTAAAGAAAGAGCAGAATTTGATAAATACTATAAAGAACAAGAAGCAGAAACTCCAACTTCGACGATGGCTGATCTATTTAAAAATTTAGATTTATTTGGAAAAAAGGAAGATAAATAATGAAACGAGGAACGGTTGCAATCGTTGGCCGTCCTAATGTTGGTAAATCTAGTGTCTTTAACCGTCTTGCGGGGGCGAAACTTGCGATTACTGATGATGTAAGTGGAATTACACGTGACCGGTTATATGCAAAATGCGAATGGCTTGACCAAGAATTTGACTTAATTGATACTGGGGGAATTGAACTATCTAATGTTCCTTTTATGGAAGAAATAAGAGCTCAAGCCACCCTTGCCATTGATGAAGCTGATTTAATTATTCTAGTGGTTGATGGTAGAGTTGGTGTAACTAGGGAAGATGAAGATGTTATGAATATTCTTCATCGTTCTCCTAAACCTGTGGTTATCGCCGCGAATAAAATAGATGATTTAAAATTCATGGATAATATCTATGAATTTTATAATCTAGGGGTTGAACAAGTATTTGCGATAAGTGCCTTACATGGAATTGGCTTTGGTGATATGCTTGATTATATTGTTTCTACTTTACCTGAAAAGAAAGTTAAACGATATGATAACGCCGTTGAATTTTGTTTGATTGGTCAACCTAATGTTGGTAAAAGTTCTTTAACTAACGCTATTTTAGGAACTGAACGTGTCATTGTTAGTGATATTCCCGGAACAACTAGAGATGCTATCGATACTCCTTTTGTTAAAGATGGCGAAAACTATGTGGTAATAGATACAGCAGGAATTAGAAAACAAGGTAAAATCTATGAGAATGCGGAAAAGTATAGTGTCTTAAGGGCACTAAAAGCAATTGAACGCTCAAGTATTGTTTTAGTGGTTTTAGATGGTACTAAGCCTTTAGAAGAACAAGACAAAAGAATTGCCGGACTTCCAATTGAACAAAATAAAGGTGTAATTATCGTTGTCAATAAATGGGACGCAGTTAAAAAGGATGAAAAGTCCATGAAAGAGTATACTGAAAAAATAAGAGCTCAATTTGTTTTTTTAAGTTATGCTCCAGTAGTCTTTGTTTCTGCTTTAAAGAATGAACGAGTTCATTTGTTATTTGAACAAATCAAACAAGTATATGAAAACTATACAAGAAGAGTATCCACAAACATTCTTAATGATGTGATTTTAGATGCCACCATTGCGAACCAAGCTCCCATTTTTAATGGTGACCGGTTAAGAATAATGTATGCAACACAGGCTAGCACTACTCCTCCAACCTTTGTGCTATTTGTTAATGACCCTAATTATATGCATTTTTCTTATAAACGTTATCTTGAAAATAAAATAAGAGAAGCCTTTATCTTAGATGGTACTCCCATTCAGTTTATTTTAAGAAAGCGTGAAGAATAATGAGTAAAATTACGATTATTGGGGCGGGTAGTTGGGGTTGTGCCCTTGCCAATATCTTGTGTGAAAATCACCATCAAGTCTTAATGTTTGATCATACAAAAAAAACAATTGATGAAATTAATAATGAACATCAAAATCATAAACTACCAGGTGTAAAAATTGATAACTCAATAAAAGCAACTCTAGATATTAGTGAAGCAGTAAATTTTTCGGATTATCTTGTTTTATCAGTTCCAACTAAAGTAATGAGAAGTGTTTTAGAACAAATAAGTAAGGTAATAACATCTAAAAAATTATTTATTAATACAAGTAAAGGCTTAGAGCCTGATACCTTTAAACGCATTTCTGAAATTGTATATGAAATTATTCCGAGAATGTATTTAGGAGGCTTTGTTGCTTTAACCGGTCCAAGTCATGCGGAGGAAGTTATTATTAAACTTCCTACTACCATTTGTGCGGTAAGTACTAATAAAGAAGATGCCTTAACAGTTCAACGCCTCTTTAGTAATCATACTAATTTTAGAGTGTATACAGGTAGTGATTTAATTGGTTCTGAACTTTGTGCTGCCATTAAAAATGTTTATGCTATTGCATCAGGTATGCTCGAAGGCTTAGGGTTTGGTGACAATGCCAGAGCTGGTCTTATTGCTAGAGCTTTAGTGGAAATGCGCCGAATTGTAGTTTTACTTGGCGCAAAAGAAGAGACGTTATATGGGTTAACGGGAGTTGGTGATTTAATTGTCACAACAACCTCCCATCATTCAAGAAACTTTCAAGCTGGGGTTAAACTTGCAAGTGGTAAAAGTTTAGATGAAACTATTGCTTCTATGGATATGGTCGTTGAAGGAGCAAGAACAGCACTTGCGGTTAACGAGTTAGTTGATAAATTAAAAATAGATGCACCAATAATTAAGGCGGTATATAAAGTTATATATTTAAAGATGCCTGTAAAAGACGCAGTTAATGAATTATTAATGCGTTCATTTAAAGAAGAATAAAGGAATAGTGATTTTCACTTTCCTTTTTTTAAATTTCTTTCACTTTTTTTGGGTTATTGCATAGAATGTAATGAGGTGAAATTATGAACATTAATAAAGCTATGAGTTTTATTTCCGAAAACAACATTAAACCTGAAGAGTTGTTTGAATTAGTTGAAAAAGTAAGAACGATGGATTTGACAGTTGAAGCTAGTATTCGAAAAATTATTAAAGATGTATCTAAACTTGCCAATAAACCTATAGATAAAGCTCAAGAAAATAAAATAGTTAGAGAAATAAAGCAAAATGGAATAAATGATAATTTGTTTAATTATCTAAAATAAGCGTTTTCATGAAGAAAAAAAGGCCATAATAAGTCTTTTTTCTTTTTTTTATATAATAATTTTGTTAAAATAATATCAGAAAGGATGATATTATGAAAAATTTTGGAATTACAAAAGAATTAGGAAAAGAAATACTTGAAATTGCCTTATCAACGGGTGGTGAATTCGCTGAAGTATTTATGGAAGATACAACGTATGAAGAATATGAAATGACCCTTGATAAAGTAACAAAAATAAATGTATCGAAAGTTCAAGGTGCCGCTATTCGGATAATTAAAGGTATGGTTGAAGTTAATGCTAGTATTACTAATTGTACAGCCGATGAACTTAAAAAAGCATCTTTTAAACTTGCGGAAAGTTTTCATGAAAAAAGATGCACAAATGTGGAAAACTTTGTAACAAAAGTAGTAGAAAAAGTAGTTGACCCTAAGGTATATACAAGCAAAAATAATGATTATGAAATAAGCCTTATGACGAAAGCATCACATGCGGCAATTAC
Organism: Bacillota bacterium; assembly: GCA_963648435.1. GTDB lineage: Bacteria > Bacillota_I > Bacilli_A > ML615J-28 > CAG-313 > UMGS75. The sequence goes on along the minus strand of CAVJDT010000004.1, from coordinate 34,214 downwards.
TTATAGTAAAGAAATTACTCAAGTAATTACGCGAATAACTAAAAAACTTCAAGACATCTTTGTTTTTGCAAGTGATGGAACTTGGCAAACCGATACAAGAGCTAATACAAGATTAACATGCTCAGCGATTGCAAGTGATGGAAAAGACATGCAAACTGGTTATGCTCAATTTGGCCGTAACCAAGGTATGGAAATGTTTGATGAAATTGATCCTGCTGATCTTGGATTGACTGCTGCTTATGACGCGGTAACGATGTTACATGCGGAAGAAATGCCAGGCGGTGACATTCCAGTTGTCATCAATAATGGTTTTGGTGGAGTAATTCTCCATGAAGCTTGTGTGCACGGACTTGAAGCAACTAGTGTTGCAAAAGGTATGTCGGTATTTTGTAATAAATTAGGCCAAAAAATAGCTAGTGATATTGTAAACGCCGTAGATGATGGTACTAACCTTAATGCTTGGGGTTCAATTAATGTTGATGATGAAGGTACGCCAAGTAGATGCAATGTTTTAATTGAAAATGGCATTCTTAAATCTTATCTAGTGGATAAGAAAAATGCTAAAATAATGAATCACCCGATTACTGGTTCTTCACGCCGTGAATCATACCGTAATACAACCACTTCACGGATGACTAATACTTACTTTTTAAATGGTACTAGTACCTTTGATGAAATCATTAAAAATACTAAATATGGATTATATGCTGAAAAAATGGGTGGAGGCTCAGTTAACCCCGCAACCGGTGAATTTAACTTTGCGGTAGCTGTAGGCTATTTAATTGAAGATGGTAAAATCACAAAACCAGTTAGAGGGGCAACTTTAGTTGGTTCTGGACTTGAAATATTAATGAACATTGACATGATAGCAGATAATCTTGAATGTTCACATGGCATGTGTGGTTCTGAAAGTGGGTCAATACCAACTAATGTTGGTCAACCAACCATTAGGGTATCCCATATAACCGTAGGTGGAAAGGGAGGCAATAAATAATGAAATATAAGGAAATAATCGATTTAGGATTAAAACTAGGACTTGAAGAAATTGAATTATATTCAGAAAATAAAGAAGGTAATGTTGTTAAAGTCTTTAATGGCGAACTTTCTAACTATAATTCAAGTAATACTTTTGGAATGTCAATAAGAGGTAAATATAATGGTAAAATGTGCTATGTTTATACGGAAACTTTAGAAAAAACTGAAATTGAAGCGTTATTAAAAACATTAATTGAAAATGCCAAATCACTAACTTCAACAGAATCTGAATTTATATATGAAGGTAGTAAAAAATATCCTAAAGTTGTAAACAAAGAAGCTGACTATAAAGAACATTCTTTACAAGAAAAAGTAGAACTTTTAAAATATTTAGAAAAAACTTCAAAAGAAAAAGATTCAAGAATTGTTGCGGCGGGATACTGTCAATATGGGGAAAATGCGGTTAAAATTAGGATTGTCAACTCTAAAGGACTTGATTTAGAGCGTTCGGTTTCGTATATGTATGCCTTTTTAGGACTCAGTGCATCAGACGGCACACATGTAACAATGGGACTTAGTCAAGACATTAATAATGTATTTGATAATATTGAAAAAGACCGTATCATTAAAGAAGCTGTGGAAAATGCGGTTAATTCATTAGGAGCAGAGACTATTGAAAGTAAAAAATATCCTATTATTTTTTCAAATGATACAGCTAGTGATTTACTTGCGGCGTTTTCATCAATTTTTGTTGGTGAAAGTGCCTTACGAAAACTTACGAGTTTAGCTGGTAAAGAAGGACAAAAAGTTTTTGGTGAAAATATTACCATTATTGATGATCCTTTTTGTGAAAAAAGTATTGATAAAATTCCTTTTGATGATGAAGGTGTTCCTTGCCAAACGAAGTCAGTTGTGGAAAATGGAGTATTTAAAGGCTTCCTTCATAGTTTGAAGACCGCAAATTATTTTAATACTGTTTCAACGGGTAATGGTTTTAAACACGGCATTAAGAGTAGTGTTTCAACTTCGCCTACTAACTTATACTTAAAACCAGGAATTTATAGTGAAGAAGAAATAATTAAACATACGCCAAATGGTATTTATATAACTGAACTAAATGGTCTTCATGCAGGTTTAAATACAATATCTGGTGATTTCAATTTACAAGCATTAGGCTTTATGATTGAAAATGGTGTAAAAACTAAGCCGATTACTTTATTTGTAATTAGTGGTAACTTCTATGAAATGATGAATGATGTTGAAGAAATTGCAAGTAATATTAAAGATCGCTTTAGCGGTGTAGTTTCTCCTTCCTTTAAAGTTAGAAGTTTAATGATTTCTGGTAAATAGCAGGTTTTTCTTTATTGTTGAAAAAAATGAAAAAATGTGCTATAATGTTTTGTAATTTATAGAAAAGAGATACAAAAATATGAAAGCATCAAAAATGATTATAGCGACCCTCAAGGAAGCTCCAAATGAAGCCCAAATTTCCAGCCATATTCTTCTAATTAGAGCCGGGATGATTAGAAAACTAGTTGCTGGTGTATATAATTATTTACCCCTTGGTTTAAGAACTCTTTATAAAGTAGAGAAAATTATCCGTGAAGAAATGGATGAAGCGGGAGGCCAAGAAATTTTATCATCAGCTATTCAGCCCAAAGAATTATGGGTTGAATCAGGAAGATGGCAAAAATATGGTCCCGAACTAATTAGATTTAAAGACCGTCATGAACGTGAATTTTGTTTAGGTCCAACACATGAAGAAATTTTTACTGATTTAGTTCGTAATGAAATTAAATCACGTAAAAGCTTACCTTTAAATATTTATCAAATTCAAACCAAATATCGTGATGAATTACGTCCTAGATTTGGTTTAATGCGTAGTCGTGAATTTATTATGAAGGATGCTTATTCATTTGATTTAGATGAAAGTGGTCTTGATGTCTCATATCATAATATGTATGAAACCTATAAACGAATTTTTGATCGTTTTGGCTTAAATTATAAAATAGTTTTAGCTGATACTGGGGCAATTGGTGGATCTGGGTCTCATCAGTTTATGGCGATTAGTGAAATTGGAGAAAGTGATATTGCTTATTGTGATTGTGGATATGCGGCTGATGAAGAAAAAGCCACATCCTTAATCAATGAGTATAAAACAACTGAAGCTTTGTTACCACTTGAAAAAGTTTATACTCCTAATCAAAAGACAATTGATGAAGTAAGTTCATTCTTAAAACTTACCCCTAAAGATATTGTAAAATCAATTGTTTATAAAGACTTAGCCCATAATGAACTAGTCGTAGTGCTTGTTCGGGGTGATCGTGAGGTTAATGAAATAAAGGTTGTAAATGCCCTTGACATAGCTGAATATGAATTAGTACTTGCAAGTTATGATGATATTTTATTGTTAGGTTCAGTTGAAGGCTTTGTTAGTCCGATTGGTTTAAATGTTAAAACTTTGGTTGATGATGAAGTTGCAATTATGAAAAACTTTGTGGTTGGAGGAAACGAAGCTAACTATCACTTTATTAATGCTAATTTCAAACGCGATTTTATTGGTGAAGTTATTGAAGTCCGTAAAGTTGCAATAGGAGACCGCTGTCCTGTTTGTGGTAGACCTCTAAAAATGGAAAAAGGCATTGAAGTTGGACAGATCTTTAAACTAGGAACAAAGTATTCAAAACCTATGAACTGTGTATATCAAGATGAAAATGGCGAATTAAAGCCGATTGTTATGGGATGCTATGGCATTGGTGTTACAAGAACAATGTCAAGTATTATTGAACAATATCATGATGAACATGGCATTTGTTGGCCTTTAAATGTAGCCCCTTATCATGTGGTTATTGTGCCAATTAATTATAATGATGAGTTGATGCGTAGTAAAGCAACAGAACTTTATGAAAAGTTCAAAGCATCAAAAGTTGAAGTAATTTTAGATGATCGTGATGAACGACCTGGTTTTAAATTCAAAGATTGGGAATTAATCGGTATTCCTTATATCATTACCGTAGGTAGACTTGCGGGGGATGATATTGTTGAATTTAAAGAACGTAAAACGATGATAAAAAAAGAATATAGCCTTGACGAGGCTTATGAAACAGTCGTGAATGCTGTTAAAAACTGTCGATAATAATTTTAAGGAGTGATATAATAATGGATCCGCTGGTCCCTTTGCCAAATCTCAGTTTAACTAATTTAACTAAGGTCTATAGTTTTAGTGCCTTAATTGTAGTATTAATAATTCTTTCGGCTTTCTTTAGTGCTACCGAAACTTCCCTTACTTGTTGTAACCGGGTTCGTATTAAAGTTAAAGCTGAAAATGGAAGTAAATCTGCGAAACTCGCAATGAAACTAATTAATATGTATGATCGTTCAATTATTACATTATTAATAGGTAATAATATCGTTAATATTTTAGCTTCATCACTTGCAACCATCGTATTTTTAGTAATATTTCAAGGTAATGATAGTTTAGCATCAACTATCTCGACGATTGTTATGACTTTACTTATCTTATTTTTTGGAGAAGTAATTCCTAAAAATATGGCTAAAGAAAAAGCTGATAAATTTATTCTTTTCTTATGCTATCCTTTAGTGTTTTTCCACATTCTATTTTTCCCAATCATGTTTTTACTAAATCTCTTACTTAAAGCTATTAAAAAAATTTGTAAGGTAGATGATAATCAAAACACTATGACTGAAGATGAATTTCAAGGCATTGTTGAAACAGTTGAGGAAGAAGGGGGAATTGATGAAGAAGAAAGTGATATTATTCAAGCAGCTGTTGATTTTGGTGATATTACCGTTAAAGATGTTTTAACCCCAATTGATAAAGTTGTTGCAATTGATATTAAGAAAACTTCAAAGCGAGAATTAATGAATTACTTAAAAAATATTGAATTTTCAAGAATTCCGGTATATGATGGTACCATTGATAATGTTATTGGAATTTTTCATGTTCGTAAATTCTTAAAAAGCGTAATGAAAAATAAAAATTTCTCTATTAAAACCGCAATATCTGAACCTTTCTTTGTTCAAGATAACTGTAAACTTGATGATATGGTTGATATCTTTAAACAACAAAAGAAGCATTTAGCTATTGTTAGAAATAGTGAAAATAAAATTGTTGGTGTTGTTACGCTTGAAGATGTTTTAGAAGAACTTGTTGGTGAACTTGAAGAAGAAGCCCCTCAAAAAGGAGGTGCTAAGTAATGAAATCATATGAGATTATAATGATTATTGCGATTGCCATTTTAGTAGTCTTTTCCGCTTTCTTTTCATCTTGCGAAATAGCTTATTCAACGGCTAGTAAAATAAGATTAAAAAAAGAATCTGAAAACAATAAAAATGCTCTTGATGCTATCTCAATTATTGATAATTATCCAATTTTACTTTCAACCGTACTAGTTGGAAATAATTTAGTTAATATTTTAATTTCATCACTTGGTACGCTTATCGCCGTTAAACACTTTGGAGAAGAGTTAGGCCCGATTTTATCAACGGTTATTCTAACTTCAGTAGTTTTAATCTTTGGTGAAATTTTACCTAAAACCTTTGGTACGAAATATGCCTATAGATTGTCACTTTTATATACAAAGATTTTCAAATTCTTTAAAGTAATTTTCTACCCTTTGAGTTTTATCATTAATAAGGTTGTTTCCTTTTTACTTAGAAATTATAAGGAAGAAGAATCTCTTCCCACCGCAACCGATGAAGAGTTAATTACGATTGCGGAAGAACTTGAAGAAGAAGGTGTCATTGACCAAGATGATGCCGAACTAATTAAGTCAGCGATTGACTTTTGTGATGTTACAGCTCATGAAATAATGATTCCTCGTGTTGATGTTTTCGCTATTAATATCGATGATTCCACGGAAGAAATTTTAAATGATGAGTTAATTTACAAATATTCACGAGTACCAGTCTATGAAGATACCATTGATAATGTTATTGGAATCTTAAATACAACTGAACTTATTAAAAAAGTATTATCAAATGAACCTATTGACATTCGCTCAATGCTTTCAAAACCATATTTTGTTCACAAAACTAAATCAATCTCTAATATCTTAACGGAACTCAAGAAAAACCATTTACATATTGCCATTGTCATTGATGAATTTGGCGGAGTTATGGGTATTTTAACTGCCGAAGATATTATTGAAGAATTAATCGGTGATGTTTTTGATGAAATGGATGAAGTTGTCCTTGATTATGAGCAATTAGATGATCACACCTATAAAGTTGATGGCGATATGAATATTTATGACTTTTTTGAGTTAATTAATTATGATGATCGTGATTTTGAAGCTGAATATACCACAGTTGGGGGTTGGTGTACTGACATTTTAGAAAAGTTCCCCGAAGTTGGTGAAACTTTCACTTTCGCCAATGTTAAAGTTACAATTATGGAAGTTGATAAAATGCGGGTTGAAAATGTTAAAGTTGAAATTGAAAAAAATTAAAACAAGCAAAAATATATTTGCTTGTTTTTTTAAGTTATTTTTTCAAATCTTTAAAAAGGGTAAAATCATTACAGTTCATGATTCTAATTCCATAAACATTTGTCATAGGTGTTACTAAAATGATTTCACATTCATTAATGTACATTACGGTTTGTTTACTTTCAGGAATTAAAACTACAACTTTTAAAGCCTCATTATTTTGATAATTCATAAAGCCAGCGATACCTGATAAGTATTTTTTATTGGGCTGTGCACGGCCTGGGGTTGCTCCTGCTCCATATTTAATTTCCCAAGTAACTTTGTTATTGATTTGCACTTCTGCATAACTTGGAATTGAAATAGTTTTTAAGACAAATTTGTGATCATATATTTCTAGTTCATAATTATATAAAGAATTATTACTTTTTTGAAGTTTGAAGTGCTCATGATAATTGCTTTCTAAAAATTCCTTTAAAGATGATTCAAAACTATTTTTATGTTTAATTGGTTTAATGATACTAATTGTAATAAATATGAGAATCATGATTCCCACAATAATTAAAATATATGGCATATAATTACTCCTTTTTCAATATTTTATCTTATCTTTTTATTTTTTGCAAGGCATTGGCTTAAACAATTTATTAAAACTTGCATATTATATAGGGGTGATAATAATGATTTTAATTATTGGTAATATGGATAAACAATTACAAAACTTTGTGAAAAACAGTAAATTTAGTAAGCGAATGATGATTATTAATAAAATGTGTAATGTTAAAACGATAAATGAAGATGTAGATTTAATAGTTCCTTTTCAAATAATTCTTAAAAATGGTTTAGTTTCAAGTACGGCAGTTCATTTAGAAGAATTAGTTATTACTTTAAATGTTAGAAAAATTGTTTATACAAATATTTATAATAAACAGATTATGGATTATTTAGAAAAAACATATCATGTTGAAACCGAGTATCTTAATTTAACTGACAATAGTTACAACTTAGATTTCTAAGTTCTTGCAAAAAAATCAAAAATAATGTATAATTATTGGTTGTAACAAAAAATAATGAAGCAAAAAGCTTTAGAAAGGAAAACGAGATATGTTAAGTTTAACAAATGTTCAATTTGGTATGAATGAAGCTTTAGGAATTATTATTCTTATCATTTCGATTGGTTTATTAGTTTCTGAAATTAAAACTAAAAAAGCTGGAGACTTGATTACTAATGTAATAATTACGTTACTTTTATTAGGAGTAAGTCTTTATAATTTAATTTCAATTGGTTTTAAGGCTAGTTCAATTATCGTAACAATATGTTATTGTTTAATCATTTTAGTATCAATTGCCTATACAACAATGTATATTTTACATTATATCAAATTTAAAAAATCAAATAATGAAGAAAATAAAGAAGAATAATATGTAGAAGGAGGGCTTTATGAGCATTGATTACCAAGCTTTAAAAGAACGTCAAAAATATATTCGTAATTTCTCAATCATTGCTCATATTGACCATGGAAAGAGCACTTTAGCTGATCGAATTTTGGAAAAGACTAAAACTGTAGATTTAAGGGAAATGCGTGATCAACTTTTAGATAACATGGACTTAGAGCGTGAACGGGGAATTACCATTAAGCTTAATGCGGTGGAACTTGAATATCACGCTAAGAATGGAAATACATATTTATTCCATTTAATAGATACTCCTGGGCATGTTGATTTTACATATGAAGTATCAAGATCACTCGCCTCATGTGAAGGTGCCGTTTTAGTAGTTGATGCGGCTCAAGGAATTGAAGCTCAAACTTTAGCTAATGTTTATCTAGCAATTGATAATGACCTTGAAATATTACCGCTCATTAATAAAATTGATTTGCCATCAGCGAATCCAGAAGAAGTAAAAAGAGAAATTGAAGATGTCATTGGCTTAGATGCAAGTGATGCGGTTTTAGCTAGTGCGAAAGAAGGAATTGGCATTGATGAATTGCTTGAACAAATTGTCGCAAAAGTTCCAGCTCCATCTGGTAACCCTGAAGACCCAGTTCAAGCTTTAATTTTTGATTCTTTTTATGACCCATATCGTGGGGTAATTCCTTCGATTAGAGTTTTTCATGGGGTTATAAAAAAAGGTGACCACATCAAAATGATGGCAACAGGTGCCGTATATGAAGTTTTAGAATGTGGTGTTAACACTCCAAAAGAAAAGAAAAAAGATTATTTAAGTGCCGGTGATGTTGGTTGGATTAGTGCAAGCATTAAAGATGTAAAGGATGTTCGAGTTGGGGATACGGTTACTACCCTTGAACAAGAATCAAGCGAGGCCATGCCTGGATATCGCCAACTAAATTCTATGGTTTTTTGTGGCTTATATCCGGTTGAGGCTAATCGTTATGATGATTTAAAAGATGCCCTTGAAAAATTAAAATTGAATGATGCGGCCCTAGTATTTGAACCAGAGACCTCCCAAGCTTTAGGGTTTGGTTTTCGAACAGGTTTTTTAGGACTCCTTCATATGGATGTAATTGAAGAAAGATTAGAAAGAGAGTATAAACTTGATTTAATTGCGACTGCTCCAAGTGTTGAATATCATGTTTTACTAACAAATGGGGAAACCATCGCCATTGATAACCCTAGTGAACTTCCTGATTTTACTAAAATTAAACATATTGAAGAGCCATACGTTCATGCGACTATCATGGTTTCTACTGAATTTGTGGGAAATGTTATGGAAATATGCCAAAATAAGCGGGGAACGTTTGTTGATATGGAATATATTAATGAAACAAGAGTAGTCTTAAAATATGATTTACCACTTACCGAAATTGTTTATGATTTCTTTGACCGGCTTAAATCAACAACGAAAGGCTATGCATCCTTTGATTATGAACTTGCCGATTACCGGGTATCTAATTTAGTAAAAATGGATATTTTATTAAATGGTGATAAGATTGATGCCTTAAGTGTCATTGTCCACCGGGATTTTGCCTATAACCGGGGTAAAACTTTAGTTCAAAAACTAAGAAAGTTAATTCCTCGTGAACAATTTGAAATTCCTGTTCAAGCCGCAATAAATGGTAAGATTATTGCTAGAGAAAATATAGCTGCCTTAAGAAAAGATGTCCTTGCAAAGTGTTATGGGGGCGACGTATCAAGAAAAAAGAAACTACTTGAAAAACAAAAAGAAGGTAAAAAACGCATGAAACAAGTAGGTAGTGTCGAAATCCCTCAAGAAGCCTTTTTGGCCGTTTTAAAAATAGATGATTAAAAAAACTGAATTTTCAGTTTTTTTCTTTTCTTTTCTTTATTTTTTTGATATAATATTAGAGGTGATATCGATGTTAGGATTATATATTCATATTCCCTTTTGTCGTCACATTTGTCATTATTGTGATTTTTACAAAATGGTTGTTAGTGATTCTTTCAAATCTAAGTATGTAAAAGCGCTCCTAGCGGAGATGAAAATTAAAAAGCTTAATAATTATCAGTTCGACACCTTATACATCGGTGGTGGAACGCCTAGTTCTTTAAATTTAGATGATTTAAAAGACTTATTTGATTACTTAGATAAAAATATTAATTTAAGTACGCTTTCAGAATTTACGGTTGAAGTTAATCCTGAAGATGTTACATTTGAATTATTACAACTTTTTAAAACTTATCATGTTTCAAGAATTAGCATGGGAATTCAAAGTTTTAAAAAAGAAATTATTGCCTTTTTGGGTCGTAATACTTATTTTGATTTTAATGAAATTAAAGATAAAATAAAATTAATTAAAAAAGTAGGCATAACAAATATCAACTGTGATCTTATTTATGGCATACCTAATGAAACAATTGATGATGTTATAAATGATGTTGATTGTTTACTTAAACTAGGTATTACCCATCTATCTACTTACTCCTTAATTTTAGAAAATCATACCATCTTAAATAAATGGTATCAAGAAAAAAAGTTTGAATTAACAAGTGATGACCTAGATGCTTCAATGTATGAAAAAATTAATGATATTTTAAAAGAACATGGTTTTATCCATTATGAAACTAGTAATTTTGCAATTAAAGGATTTGAGTCAAAACATAATTTGTTGTACTGGAATAATGAAGAATACCTTGGCATTGGAGTTGCCGCCGCAACTCATTTAAATCATGAACGCTATACCAACATTCGTAATTTAGAAAAATACTATGAAGGACTTATTAAAGGTCAACTTGAACTTGAAGATTATGAGTCACAATCAATTAATGATGAAATGAATGATGAAATTATGTTAGGACTTAGAAAGATGGAAGGAATCAGTAAAACTAATTTTTTCAAAAAATACCAGATTGAATTAGCTTCTAAATTTCCAATTATTTTAAAACTAATAAATGAAGGATTACTTGAAGAAATAAATGGTTATATTAAAATTCCAAGTCGCTATAGTTATATCGCTAACCATATTATAATTAAAATAATTTAGGAGCCTTTATGGATGAATTAGTAACTGAATATACAACATATCTTGCCAGTGAAAAAATGAAAAGTAATAATACGATTCAGTCATATGGCAGTGATGTTTTAAATTATTTATATTATCTAGAAAATGTAAAGGGCATAACGGATATTAAAAATGTTACAACCGAAGATGTCAAAAATTATTTAGCATACTTAAAGAAAATGGGGTATTCTCCTTCATCTAGTAGTAGAGCACTTAGTACTTTAAAATCTTTTCATAAGTTTTTAGTTCTTGAACACTACACTAAACATAATCCAACTCTTTCAATTAGTGCTCCCAAACTTGATAAAAAACTTCCAACGGTATTATCAGTAGAAGAAGTAATGATGTTATTAAACAGTTTAAATGATGACACCCCTTATAATGCGAGAAATAGAGCAATGATTGAGGTAATGTATGGAACTGGTTTAAGGGTATCTGAATTAGTTAATTTAAAACTTAATGAATTACATTTAACGAGTAAAATGATTTCAACAACTGGTAAAGGAAGTAAAGAACGAATTGTTCCAATTAATGATTATGCATCAAAAATATTGCGTGATTATATTGTGAAATATCGACCTGAACTAATTAAAAATGGTAAGGATAATAATTATCTTTTTCTTAATAATCAGGGTCAACCGCTTTCAAGACAAAGTTTTTTCTTAATACTTAAAAGACTTGCAAAAGATGCGGGGATTGAAAAAGAAATCTCCCCTCATACTTTGCGTCATTCTTTTGCAACCCATTTACTAGAAGCGGGAACTGATCTTCGCTATATTCAAGAAATGCTTGGTCATGAGGATATTTCAACAACTCAAATTTACACGCATTTAAGTAAGCAAAAAATAAAATCTGTATATAATAGTGCCCACCCGAGAGGAGATAAATAAGATGAAATTTAAAAGAATTTTTGTAATTGTAACTGATTCAATGGGAATTGGAGAAGCTAAGGATGCGATAGAATATAATGATGTAGGGGCTAATACTTTTAAACATATTGCGGAAGGAATGCCTTCATTTAATGTACCTAATTTAGAAGCCTTAGGAATAGGAAATATTTGTGAAAACAAAATGGTAAAAAAACAAGAAAACCCAAAAGGTGTTGTCGCAAAACTTCAGGAAGTAAGTTGTAGCAAAGATACACTTACTGGCCACTTTGAAATGATGGGTTTAAAAGTAACAACGCCCTTTCCGTCATTTACAAAAACGGGTTTTCCCAAAGAACTAATTGAAGCATTAGAAAAATATAGTGGACGTAAAATGATTGGTAATATTGCGGAAAGCGGAACGGAAATAATGAAAGAATTAGGGGAAGAGCAACTTAAAACAGGAGCCATTATTATTTATACTTCAGCTGATTCAGTATTGCAACTTGAAGCTAATGAAGAAATTATTCCACTTAGTGAGTTATATGATATTTGTGCATATGCTAGAAAAATAACAATTGAAAATCCTGCTTGGAAAGTCGGCCGAGTTATTGCCCGTCCATTTGTTGGTCATTCTAAAGAAACTTTTAAACGCACGGCTAACCGTCATGATTATGCGTTAAAACCATTTGACCGTACTGTTTTGAATTTTTTACAAGATGCCGGTTACAAAACAATTTCTGTAGGTAAAATTTATGATATTTTTGATGGATATGGAATAGATGAATCACATCGCACGGTCAGTAATAATGATGGAATGAATCAAACAATTAAACTTCTTGACCAAGATTTTACAGGATTTTGCTTTACTAATTTAGTAGATTTTGATTCCTTATATGGACATCGCCGTGATTTACCTGGGTATCATCAAGCTATCGAAGAGTTTGACGTTAAATTAGGTGAGTTTATGGCTAAAATGCATGATGATGATTTATTGATGGTTGTTTCTGACCATGGAAATGACCCCATTCATCATGGTACCGATCACACTAGAGAAGATGTTCCGCTAATTATGTATCATAAACATATTAGGGGCCATAATTTAGGCGTTTTAGAGTCTTTCGCGGTGGTAGGTGCTACTATTTCTGATAATTTCAAAGTTGAAATGCCAAAAATTGGAAAAACATTGTTAGGAGAACTATAATGCGTGAACAAAAAATTTTAAAATTTGATAACAAAACAAATATTGTATCGTACTTATGGTATGAGGAAAATATGAAAGTAAAAGGGGTAATTGAAATCTTTCATGGAATGGCTGAAAACATCTTAAGATATGATGAAATGGCAAATTTCTTTGTTTCAGCAGGTTACATGGTTGTAGGCCATGACCACTTTGCACATGGTGATTCCGCAAATTCATTAGATGAAATTGGTGAAACCCTTGATTATGACTTTATGGATGCGATTATTAAAGCCATGAAACTAGTCAGAGATGAATATGATGAAAAGTTTATTGGCGTTAAAAAATGTTTATTTGCTCACTCAATGGGCTCCATGGCCGCTCAGCGTTATATTCAAAAGTATCCTAATGATTTTGATTATGTAGTTTTAAGTGGTACTGATATTGGTGGGGGTAGATATGCATTTGGAAAACCTATTTTAAGACTTTGTTCAAGCAAAGATAAAATTAAATATTCAAATCTTGTCTTAAAATTAACAACTGATGGATTTAATAAGCGTTTCAAGAATGACCATCCAAAATATGGTTGGTTAAGCATTAATAAAGATAATATTAAAGAATTTGAAAATAATAAATATTGTGGCAAGGATTTTTCTGCGAACTATTTTTATTCAATGGCGAAAATGATGTGTGAGAATGTGAAACCTAAAAATCTTAAAAACATTAATCCAAACGTTAAGATTTTACTTTATTCTGGAATAGAAGACCCTGTGAGTAATTATGGCAAATCAATTGTACGTCTTGCTAAACTTTATAAAAAGTATAATTTAAATGTTACTTATAAATTAATTGATAATGCTAGACATGAAGTTCATAATGAATCTGATGAGATCAAAAAACAGGTATATGATATGATTATTTCGTTTTATAACAAATAATGTCATTAAATATAAGTAAAATCAACATATTTTGAAACTTAATAAAGTATTAAAAAATGCCAATTTGAGCTTAATTTAGGCTTATTTTTGGCATTTTTTCTTTAAAATGAATAATTAATCACTTTTGATATTAAAATCAAAAAAAGGCGGTTTTTTGCCTTCATACTTATTTATGAGATATCTATTTAAGATATCTTTTTTATTTTATCTATTCAATTATAAAAATAAAGCCTAAAATAATGCCTAAATTTAAAAGAATAACAGAAATATGAATAATTGATCATAAGTAAGATTAAATCAAAAAAAGCGCTAATTTAAGGCTAATGATTTAAAATAACCGTTATTAGAGCGTTTGAAATTAAAAAAGCTGAATAATTACGCATTGAACTATTTTAACGGGAGTTTAAAAAACAAGGTTTTGATATTTTATTGGACTATGTTAATTAATAAGTTAAGATATTAATTTAAATAATCCTTTTAAAACATATAAAAAATAATGAAAGAATAATTATTTATTGAATTGCTAAAATATGGATCAATAGAAAAATGAAATAAATTAATCGATTTGTTGATTAGCTATAAAAATAACCGTTATCTGAGCGTTTGAAATTAAAAAAGATGGATAATTAATAATTCAGATTTTAATTTAATGAGTATAGAAACCGACAAATAATAGATTTTATTTTATTAAAGTAAAAGATACTGATATAGTTTTAAATAGGTTATCCACATTTCATATAGTTATCAACGTTAATAAATAATTGTTAATTTATTTCGGTTTTACTTTACTTTTTTATTGGTTAACATAATATATATTATAGGAAGTAAAACGCATAAGTGTAAATAGACGAAATAAAGCATTTAATAGTAGCAAACTTCTTATATGGAGTATTTATTTGTCGAATTCAACTAATTTTAAATAAATAAACTACATCATTTTAAAAATCATGACTATATTTATTAAGTGGCAAAAACAACCTAAATTTCATCTTCTTTATAGCTAATGTTTAATTTATCAACATAGTTATAAACGTTTGAATATAGGCTTCTTTTAGCTTCATACTTGATTCTGTAATTAATTTGCAAGTTGAATTAATAATTATATTAGTTTTTAAATTTCATCTTCTATAACAAAGGTTTAATGCATAACTAATTGTTACTAATTTGTTGATCACATTAAAGCTTAAATTAATAATTTAGTTTTAATTTTTTATTTAATAAGTTAAACTTAAAAAATTAAAGATAAAAAAACCAGGATTTCTCCTGGAATATTTGTACGCTATTAATTATAGACCCTTTAATAAAATTCAAATTAATAATTATATTAGTTTTTAAAATTCAAACGCTCTGATTACGGTTATAAATCAATTTTATCTAATACATCAATGTTTAATTCATCCGCAAGTTCAATTGCTTCTAATGTTGCATCATCATTCATGTGCTTAAAAAAGTGGGCATCATCGTCAATAATGATTTTTGCATTCATCTCTTTTGCAAGTTTCCAAAATTCATATTTAGGGTAACTGTAACTGATATGACCATTACTTAATAAATATTTATGTTCTTTACGACTACAGTTTCTGATTCCATTGGCATTAATTTCTAAATAAACATTGTTTTGGATTGCGGATGAAATGATGGCTTTAGCAACCGAGATGGCGGCTTCATCCCATTTATTGTAAGTCCAACAATAAAGATCAGGATGAGCTAAAATCTTAAAGTATCCCGTTTCAATTGCTTTAACAACATCTTTTTCATATGATTTGATGGCGGAAGCATCAATTTCATCACTATAGATACTTATTATTTTATTTTGATGATGAATGAAATGTTGTCCAAGTACAAGGTAATCTAATTGTTCTAAAAACTTAGGATAATATTCTTTCATTTCTTCAAAATATTCAAGTTCAAGGCCTTTTAATACTTTAATATTTGGATAAGCTTTTTGGGCATCTACAAGCTCAGGCAGATAAAGATTATAATATTCGTTAAAATTCATTCGGCGACTTATAATTTGATCTTTGATTGTTTGAATTATTGGCCCATGGTCGGTTATGCCGATTGTGTGATAGCCTAAATCATTTGCTATTTTAACATAGTCAATTGGCTTTCCCTCCGCATGTCTACATAAATATGTATGTGTGTGGTAATTACTTTTCATTTTCTTCATAATTATATCCAAAAATGTTTTTGGGACTATTATCTTTTACAAGTTTTACCCATCTTGCACTTCTTCCCTTTCCAAGTGGCATTATATAGTTTTCATCTCTTAATTTAAACAAAGCTCGGTTTATCGTTGAATCACTAACATCAGGATGATATGCTCTTATATCTTCCTTTGAGAAAGTACTAGGTAACCGTGCAATTGTTTGTTCAATTCCGTCTCCTTTATACATCCGTTTATCAAAACTTTTTTCACGAATTATGGCTTTTAACTCTTGGTATGAATTAAGAACCATATCAAAAGTTATGTTGATTAAACCATTCAATTGGAGATGACTAGTTGGAAAATTAATAAAACTTAGTCTTTTTTCATTATTCCAACTATCTTTATTGGTTATGATTTTTTCAAAAAAACTAGTATAGTAAAAAACATTTACATTAGATCTTATTAACATATAATATAAAGCAAGTAAACTAGCAAGTTCATTATGGGCTGAATATGGTTTCATTAAATCCATCTCTAAGTAAGCAACAATGGCTAAATATAGTTTTTCAAATGTTTCTTTGGTTACATTAAGATGATAATTCTCAAGCATTTTCTCATATGAAAGACGCATACTAACTGGTTTTGTTAATTTACTGCGTACCCCAAGTAATTCATCATAATTTTTATTGCTAAATTTATGAGAGTTTTTTCCAAAAATACGGTTTAAGTAACCTAAAATATCACTACCATTAAAAGTGTGTTCAGGGGCATCTTTTTGGATTATTTTTAAAACTTCTTTAATTCCTAGTAGAGTTTTTTCTTCTTGATTGTTAGGATTAGAATTCTTTGTAATAATTAATCGCATCCGGTTATCGGAAATATTTAGATTTAAAGTGCTGGCAATAATGAAAGTTTCTCTTTCAATATTTTGTTCAATTAAATAGTATTTGGCATCACCTAATTCTTCTTCTAGATATTTATTTTGACCAATACTTTTATATACTTCTAACATCTTTATTAAGATATTACTTGGAATCATGTATTGACTTAAAGCTTCAAAATTATTCATAAAATCACCATTATTATTATACCTAAAATTAACAAAAAATGCAAGGAAAAAAAGCAAACAATGCTTTAACTTGGCACTATCTGCTTTAAATTCGCTGAGGATGTTTATCGCTCCTAAATGTGATGGGAACAATTCCAATAGCTACAAATGATATTAGGCCATAAATAATAATGGTAATTATTTTAATATGTCTAATATTTTGAGGAATAAGCCTTGTTAACAAAAAGCAGCTTCCAACCATAAAAATACCAACAAGCAATCGAATGATTTTTCTTAGTGGTGATGTGGCTCTTTTAAAATTTATCCATTTATTTTCAACAAATACTCCGGCGGTAAACCCAATCAAAAGACCATACCCTTGAGCAAAATCATGTTCGGCAATTGGTAAACAAATAAAGGGTGTAAAGATAAAGATAGTTACAAGGTAAATTATCATTTTATACTTTTCAAATTTATTAAGTAAAAAAAATGAACAAATCGCAACCAGTATGCCTAATATAAGTCCAACAACTACATCACTAGGAAAATGAACCCCTAAGTAAAGGCGTGAAAAAGGTATTAGTACGATTAAAATAATACAAACGCTTTTAACCCACTTCTTCTTATTCATTAAAGTAATTGATGTATAAATTGAACCAGCATTTTGAGAATGTCCACTTGGAAAGCTAGTTCCCGTTGCCCCATCAGAAAGTGGTGAATCTTTTAATCTACGTAAATTTTCATTATACTCAAATGGTCTTTTTCTATTTATAAAACTTTTTAAGACACCATTTAGACAAACTGAAGTAATGATTGCATAGGCTAGCTTTTCTCCTTTTTCCTTATTAAAACACCAATATACTATTCCGACTAATGCAATAATAATGATGGGACCTCCTAGTTCGCTTATTAAGTAAAAGAAAATATCCAAAAATTTGTTTCCTAAATGGTTAAACCATTCCATAATTTTAAGTTCAAATTCAACAAAATTATTTAAATACATTAGTGATATATTCGGACTTTGTCCAAACGCTCCTTCTTGATAACTTTACTTCGTTTTGCTAGATCATAAAGTTTTTTAACTTCATGAATAGTTAAACTTCGAACTTCACCTTCTTGTAAGTCATCAATTACAATATTACCAAATCTAACTCTCGTTAGTCGTTTAACTTCATGACCAATCGCCATAAACATTTCTTTAATTTGATGATACATGCCTTCAGTGATGATAATTCTAACTAATGATGAATTGTTTTTACGATCAATGCTTTCAATTGTTGCAATCGATGGAAGTGTCATTCGTCCATTAATTTTAACACCTTTTTCAAGTTTTGTCAATTCATCATTATTGATAACACCTTTAATTCTAACTAAATATTCTTTTTGAATACCACTGTTAGGACCCACCATTTGATTCATAAAGTCACCATCATTAGTTAATAACAAAATGCCTTTAGTATCATAGTCGAGGCGACCAACCGGAAATAGACGGTCATTTTTAAGTTCTTCTGGTAAGATATCAATAACCGTAGTGCGGTTATGTTCATCATTACATGTTGAAATAATACCTCGAGGTTTGTTCATTGCATAATATAATTTTTGAACTCTTACGAGTAAAACATCATCTAAAGTTATCTCATCTTTAGGTCCAACCTTCATTCCTAAAGTATCAACAACTACACCATTAACTTTGACTCTACCTTCTAGAATCAATTCTTCGGCTTTTCTCCTTGAAGAAACACCGCTTTCCGCAATTCTTTTTTGTATCCTTTCCATTTTTTCCTCCCTCAAATTATCATTTTTATTAACTATATTATACCAAATTTGACATTTTTTTGCAATTAAAATAATAATATATATTTAAGACTAATTTAGGGGGTATTTTTGCATTTTTATTTGGAATAAAATAGATAGCAAAGTAAAAACACGAAAATAAACGTTATAAGGTCATTTAACAGTCCAATTTTCAAAGTTTTTCCAATTTTAGTCATTTTTATACTTCCAAAGTATAAAGCGATGATATAAATGGTGGTATCATTACAACCTTGTAAAATTGAGGCGATTTTACCTGTTATTGAGTTAACACCATAGTTTTCAAAGGTCTTAATCATCATGACAAGCGCCGAACTATGTGAGATAGGGCGAAGAAATGCTTGCAAAAAAAGCTCAGGAGCGAAGAATGTGTTTGGGAAAAGATCCTTAATTATTTCGACGATTCCACTATTTACGAACACGTTTATAGCAATAATTAATACCATAATTGTTGGAAAAATGTTTTTTAAAGTTGAAAAATTATTTTCAATACCTCTTCCAAAAGCATCAAAAGTATTAACCTTTTTAAATAGTCCATACAAGATAATAAATAAAATATAAAAAACTATAATAATCATTTGGCTTTTTTCCTATCAATTAAATATACAAGTCGGTCTAAAAGAATTGCGGAAAGGGAAGACACTAATGTTCCAATAATCATTAAAGTTAACAAAGAAACATCATTTGTTCCTTTATACATAGTTCTAATTCCAAGAATTGTAGTTGGAAATAATGTAAAAGAACTAACGTTCATAATGATAAACGTAACCATACTGCGCGATGGTTTTTCTTTGTGAGGATTAATTTTTTGTAATTCTTCAAAAGCCTTTAAACCAAGAGGGGTCGCGGCTGAACCAAGGCCTAAAAGATTAGCAATAATATTAGAACAAATATATTCTAAGGCAATATCATCTGCTTTAAGTTCAGGATAAAGTTTTAATAATGGTTTCCTTAAAAACTTAGTTAAGTTCTTAATTAGTCCACTTTCAATTGCAATATTGAAAACACCACCCCAAAAAAGAATGATCAAGGCAACATTAAAAAATATTTCAAAAGCTTCATTTGAAGAATTTAAAATAATATTTCCCATATCATTAATCTTTCCGGTGAAGATACTGATAATGATACCAACAATTAAGAGAACGCTCCAAACATAATTAATCATCTTTTTTACCTCTCAAACGCTCTAGGAAGGGTTTTACAATGAAAAAAGTTAAAACATTAGTCTGCTCTTCTTTCTTTTCTAAAAATAAATGATAAAAATTTTGATGAATTTCCCAATCATTATGGGCATTTAAAGTAACCACAATCAAATCAATATTATTCTGATTATAGACAGTAACTAAGGTTCTTCCGGCTTTTTCCGTATAACCAGTTTTACCACCTAAAACATAACTATAATACTGAACTAATTTATGCTTGTGATGTAAATATAAAAAATGGTTTTCTAGTTCAATTACTTTTGCTTTAGTACCAAAGATTTTTCGAAATTCTTGATTATTAATAGCATAAGCGGTAAGGATGGCCATATCATAGGCTGTTGTATAATTAAGTGTTTCATTATCTAAACCTGATGGATTATTAAAGGTTGAATCATTCATGCCAATTTTTT
The DNA here is from genome assembly GCA_963648435.1 of Bacillota bacterium. Lineage (GTDB taxonomy): Bacteria > Bacillota_I > Bacilli_A > ML615J-28 > CAG-313 > UMGS75. The sequence continues at coordinate 13,706 of CAVJDT010000004.1, read as the reverse complement.
TGGCAAGTTTATTCATTAAAGAAATAAAATCACTTTCATTTCCTGATAAATGCATCGCAAGAACTTTAGCCGCGTCATTTCCCGAATTTAACATTAAACCAAGTAATAGGTCTTCTACTTTTACATAATCTCCAGGCATTAAATAGATTTTAGAACCAATGGTATTAATCATTTCTGATGTTACATAAACATAATCATCTAATTCATAGTTTTCAAGAGCTGTTATACAAGTTAGAATTTTCGTAATTGATGCGGGGAATAATTTTTCATGACAATTCTTTTGATATAATATTTCCTTATTACTTGCATTATAAACAATGGCACTTGATGCATCAACTGAAAAAGAAACTGCTTTAGAATTAATTGTATAAATACTATTTTCATATTTGTATATTTTTACTTTAACTATTCCTGCTATTAATAAGCCATAGGCTATAAACGATAATAGTAATAATCCTTTTTTTCGCATTTAAATCACCATTACATTATATTCATAATACCTTATAAATAGAAAAAAACTAATAATTTATTTTTTTAAATGATAAATATTTTTATAATTAAATTATATACTTTTTTTATAAATTGGAATTTCCTTATTAATGAAAAAAGCCCCTTAAGGACTTTATTTTTTTAAAAAATCATCAATGATGGCAAATGCTTTATCAATAGTTTCTTGAAAATTTTCACGGTTAATTTCTAAAACTATAATATTTTGTTTATTCTTAAACCAAGTAATTTGTCTTTTTGCATAATGTCTAGTATTTTTTTTAACTTCTTCAATACATTCATTTAAAGTTTTTTCATCATTTATGTAAGGTATAAACTCTTTATAGCCAATTGCTTTTTGAGCCGTCTTGCTTAAAGACATTGATGATAATTTTTTCACTTCATCAATCAAACCATCTTCTAACATTTTATCAACTCGATTATTTAGAGCCATGTATAATTTTTCACGGTCTTCATTTAAAAAGATAATTAACGGATCATATAAAAGTCGATTATTGAACGTAGTTACTAAAGCATTATCATTTGCTAGTTCAATTGCCCTTAATACTCGTTTTCGGTTATTCATATGAATTTTAGAAGCAGCTTCTTTATTTAAACCTTCAAGGATTTTGTGCACTTCTTCGTTTGTTAGATTTTGATATTTTGTTTCTGTATCAAGGTTTCTTCCCATCTTACTGAAATCATAATCATAAATAACACTATCTAAATATAAACCACTACCTCCGACAATAAGAGGAATTAAATTTCTATTTTCAAAATCCAAAATTAAGTTTCTTACATTTTGTTGATATTCTGCTACGGAGTATTCCTCAGTTGGTTCTTTAATGTCAAATAAATGATGGGGGATCTTTTGTTTTTCATTTTCAGTAATTTTTGAAGTTAAAATATCCATATCTTTATAGACTTGATAAGCATCACCATTGATAATTTCAGTGTGGTATTTTTTGGCAACTTCAATTGATAATTTGGTTTTTCCTATTCCGGTAGGACCGGTAATAATTATAACTTTATTCATGGCATCACCCGTTTAAACATTTTTTCAAGTTCATATTTAGTAAACTTAATTGTGGTTGGTCTACCATGAGGACATGTATAAGGCATTTCACAATTATCTAAGTTAGCCATTAAAGTTTTTACTTCTAAATCAGTTATAGCCATATTTGCTTTAATTGATTTTTTACAGCTTAGTTTTTTCGCAAGACTATCAAGCATTATTTGCTTATTAACATGGCGATTTGTAAGTAAATGTTCAATAATGTCACGGACCATGTTTTCAGCATTACTTTCTTTAATCCAACTAGGCACTTCCCGTACTAAGATAGTTGTATTTCCAAATGGTTCGATAATTATATGCATTTTTTTAAGTTCTTCTTTTTGTTCCATTATTAGTTCAATCATGGAAACATTGTATTCTAACTTTAAAGTAATTAAAAGTTCATAGGTTAGTTTGTTTGTATCACTAATTAAGGAATTTCTAATTTTTTCATACATGCATCTTTCCATCGCTGCGTGCTGGTCAATTATGTATAGATTATCATCATTTTCAAGTAATAGATAAGTTTTATTAAATTGACCGATATAATTAAGACTTTTGAAAAATTCAATATCTTTAGTTTTTATTAAAGATTCTGATTCATAGTCAATCTTAACATTTTTATTTATGGAATTTGAATCTTCATTTTTTTGTTCATTATATTCTTCAAACATATCCCACAAAGCATCAGTCGGTAATTCTTCATCTTTTTTAAATTCAAACGCTGTTAGAAGAGTTGTATTTGAATTAAGACTTGCTTCGGTAAGTTTATTTTCTTGAACTGGTTCAGTTATTAGTTCTTTTTTATTAATAGCTTGATAAATTGTCCGAGAAATTAATTGTTTTAATCTAAATTCATCTGTAAATTTTATTTCAAGTTTTGAAGGATGAATATTCACATCTACAAGGCCATAATCACAAGTTATATATAAAACGGTAATTGGATATTTACCAATCGGTATAATCGTTTGATATGCATCGGTAATTGCATAAATCAAAGATTGGTTCTTAATAACTCTACCATTGGTTATGATGATAATTCCATTTTTATTAGAACGGTTAATGGCATTACTAGTTGTAAAACCATCAAGATGATATAAATCATTAGAGCCTTCAAAACTAATTAAATTTCTAGCAACATCATGGCCGAATGTTTCACTAATGATTAATGGAATATTATTTTTTCCATCTGTTTGCATTAGGGTTTTATTATTGTTAGTTAAAATAAAGGAAACCTCAGGATAAGCAAGAGCAATGCGATTAATATATGAAGTGATATTTGCAACCTCTTGGGAGATACTTCCTAAATGTTTGTAGCGAGCAGGAGTATTATAAAATAAATCTTCGACTTCTATTTTTGTACCCTTAGGCATGGCACAAGGTTTTTCCGTAACTATTTTTCCATTTTTACAAAAAAATGAATAACCATCAAGATCATTAGTTGATGTTGAAATTTTAAAAAGTGATACACTAGCAATCGAAGGTAATGCCTCACCCCTAAAGCCTAATGAGGAGATACTAAATAAATCATCACTTGTTCTAATTTTACTAGTAGCATTTCGTTTTAAAGCAATTGGTACTTCATCTTTATTCATGCCAATTCCATTATCGGTAACAGTTATTTTCTTTAAGCCCCCATCAGTTAGTTCAATTTTGATAATTGTTGCTTCGGCATCAATACTATTTTCCACTAATTCCTTAACAACGCTTGCGGGACGTTCAACTACTTCACCTGCGGATATTAAGTTTTTTAATTCTTCAGGAAGTTCAATAATTTGATGTTTATTCATCACTATTCACCTTTTCTTTGAGTTTTGATAAAAAGACTAACGCCTCTAATGGTTTCATATTATCAACATCAGTGTTTTTAATTAAGTCACGTAATTCAATTAATTTAGGATCAGTTTTATCAATAATAACGGGTTTTTGATAATTATTAATGGATAAAACTTTTTCATCATATTCTCCTTGCTTTTCTAATTTTTCAAGTATATCTTTTGCTCTTAGGGTTATTTCAAGTGGTATTTTCGCAAGACTTGCTACATTGATACCATAACTTTGATCACTTGGTCCATCAACAACCTTATGAAGAAAAACAAGGTCATCTAAATTACTACCTACTTTTGCTTCAACATGGACATTTTTAAGCCAAGGTAAGCTATGTTCAAGGGTTGTAAGTTCATGATAATGAGTTGAAAATAAAGTTTTACAGCCGATATTATTATGGAAATATTCAATGATGGCTTGGGCTAAGGACATTCCATCAAAGGTTGCGGTACCACGGCCAACTTCATCAAAAATAACTAGGCTTCGTTCTGTGGCATTTTTGATGGCATCATTAACTTCAAGCATTTCCACCATAAAGGTCGATTCACCACTTGTAATATTGTCACTAGAACCAATTCTTGTAAAGATTTGATCAAAAATTGGTAGTTTAGCTTCTTTGGCGGGGACAAATGAACCAATTTGAGCCATAATAACAATTAAGGCATTTTGACGCATAAAGGTGCTCTTACCACTCATATTAGGCCCTGTTATTAATAAAATTTTATCATCATTATATAATATTAAATCATTGGGAACAAATTCCTTATTATTAACCACTTCAATTACCGGATGTCTTCCATCTATTACTTGCATTTCATCATATCTCGAAAACAAAGGCCTTACATAATTATTACTTTTTGCAACTTCACTTAATGAAATCAGCATATCAATTTCGGAAATTTGAAGGGCTAAAGTTTGAAGTTTCGCAGTATGACCTTTACACATTTCTCTAAGTTCATTAAATAATTTTCCTTCAAGTTCAAGGGCCATTTCACTAGATCTTAAGATTAAAGTTTCCCGTTCTTTTAATTCTTGGGTAATAAAACGTTCAGAATTAGATGTTGTTTGTTTACGAATATAACCAAATTCATCTTTTACTTGGTCTAAATAAGATTTAGTAATTTCAATATAATAGCCAAAAACACGGTTATAACCTACTTTTAAGGTTTTAATTCCGGTTTTTTCTCTTTCTCTTAATTCTAGATTCAAAAGATAATCTTTATTAGTAGATTCAATGTTTCGAATATTATCTAATTCAGCACTATATCCTTTTTTAATTATGCCGCCATCTTTAAGGCTAAACCCCGCATTTTCATCAACGGCTTTAAAGAGAATTTTATGCAAATCTTCAAAATCTTCAATTTTTTCACCGCGATTTTTAAGCACATTTCCTTTCATTTTGCTTAAGATTACCTTAATGTTTGGTAATACCCCAAGGGAAACCCTAAGTTGGAGTAAATCCTTAGGGGTAAGATTACCATAACTAATTCTTCCAACAATTCTTTCTAAGTCATAAATTTCTTGAAGTTGTTTTTTTAAATCAGCTGTATGAAGATAATTTTTTTGTAACTCTTCAATAATATCAAGGCGTTCATTAATATTATTTAAATCAACTAAAGGATAAAGTAGATTCTTCTTTAAATATCTTGAACCCATCGCCGTTGAACAATGGTCTAAAACCACAAATAAATTATTTTTGAAGCGATTGCCTTTATTGGTTTCAACAATTTCAAGGTTTCTGATTGTACTTTCATTTAAACGCAAGTAATCCTTACATGAATATTCTTCAAAAGGTTTTAAATGGACTAACACTCGCTTTTGGGTTTGAATAACATAATGAAGGAGACGACTAGCACATTTAAGGTAATTTTCATTTAAGGAGTTTACAAGGGATTTTAAGTATTCATCGATACTTAAATCATCATTATATGAAACTAAAATACCATAGTTTTTATTAAGAACTTGTGCAATCACTTTATTTAATGAAGCAGACATTACAACTTCTTTAATGGCAAGTTTGGTGATTTCACCATACACTAAATCAAGGGAATCAAAGGAAGTAATTTTAGCTTCTCCTGTTGAAAGTTCAATATAACTGAAAATAAATTTATCATCAAATTTATCAAGACAACCTAAATAACTATTGTTTTTTTCATCCAAATATTCTGAGTCAACATTAGTTCCGGGGGTTACGATTTTAACAATATCTCTTTTTACGATTTTTTGGCCAGTTGGAGCTTCAAGTTGTTCGACAATTGCAACTTTATAACCTTTTGAACTAAGTTTTTCAATATAGCCATTAACCGCGTGATATGGTACTCCGCACATTGGTACGCGTTCATTATTAGTTCCAGCATCTCGCCCAGTTAAAACAATTTCAAGTTCCCGACTTGCAACTAAAGCATCATTGAAAAACATTTCATAAAAATCACCGAGTCGAAAAAAGACAAGCGTATCTGGGTATTGTTCCTTAATTTCAAGGTATTGACGCATCATTGGCGTATATAAGGTTTTATCGATATTTTCATACATATGAATCACTTCCTTAAAAATTGTTCTCATTCATTTTAGCATATTTTGACAAAAAAAGATAAAAAAAAGCGTTTGAGATGAATAATTAAGCATTATTTCAATTTCAAACGCTCTAGGAAGGGTTTAATTTTAATTACTATTTTTTAAATAGACTTGTAAAATTCCTTTTAAAGTAAGAAATTCATCAATTTTAATTTCATTAAAACAAAGGGGAATTATCGCTTTAGATAGACCTCCCGTTGCAACTATTGTAAGATCATTAAGGTTTTCTTCTTTCTTAATTCTTTCAATCATTCCATCAATCATCGCCGCAAAAGTGAATGTAACTCCTGATTGCATACAAGTAATTGTATTATTTCCTAAAACTTTCTTAGGAGCTTTAATTTCAATATTAGGCAGTAAAGCTGTAGATGATACTAATGAATTTAGAGAACTTTGAACTCCTGGAGCAATCGTACAACCTTTAAAAGCTTTATTTTGGACATAAATAAACTTGGTTGCGGTACCAAGGTCAATGACTAAAACATTATTACCATAGGCCATCGAACCAACGCCATCAGCAATTAAGTCAGCTCCAACTTCCATGGGGTTGTCCGCAACAATCATTAAACCAGTTTTTAATTTTTGACCAAATACTAAAGGGACTATTCCAAAAAACTTTTTACACATAAATGATAAAATGGTTGTAAGTTCTGGTACTACACTAGAGATGATAGCACCTTCAATCTTTTTTTCTTTAAGAAAATTATTGATTAATAAATAATATTCATCAGCGGTCTTATTAACTTCTGATTTTAAACGAACAATTTGGTCTATATTTTTACCATTTGAAAGTCCTATTTTAATATTTGAATTTCCAATATCAAATAACATTATCATAATATCACCTTTTCTTCTTTTGTCCTAAATCATAATTATTTGAAATTACATTAATTATATAAACAACTGATGGCGCTAAAACACAATTAATCGTAAATTCAACCACAAAGTTTAAACCAATATAAAATGTAAGAATATAAACTAAAACATCTTTTCCAACTTGGCTTGCATCTTGTTGAACTAATGGATAAAAGAAGATTAAACATCCTAAAAAGAAAACCAAAGTATTTACAATGGGTGCACTAATCGAGGATAGAATAATGCCTAAAAATTGTTTCTTCTTAAATAAATTATAAACAAGACCTGAAACAAACCCCGCACAAGTTGATTTTAATAATACCGTTACAATTGTCCCAAAAGGATTGAAGGCAAAAAAGTATGCGGCATCAACAAATAAAATAACAATTCCCATAATTAAGCCAAGGAAGGCTCCACCTTTTGGACCAAAAAGAATAGCACCGACTACTAAAGGGATTAAAGCAAAGGTAATGCTAAACTGTCCAAGGGGGATTTTAATTAAGGATAATATGGCCACAAGACCTCCTAAAATACTCAAGGTGACCATTTGCTTAATGATTACTTTTCTCATAAATTTTCCTTTCTATTTAGGCCATAAAAGATGGTCCCATTAGATTTTACTTATAAAAACATTTGAAATATGATTTTTTTATTCAAACATTTCAAACTCATAACCAAGAATTACAACCGTATCGCCGTGCTTTACCCCTAGTTTTCTAAGTTTTTCATCGACTCCCATTTTTCTTAGTTTTTGAGCAAAAATTCGAACATTGCTTTCATTGTTAAAATCCGTACGGTCAAATAATTTCTTGATGGCAGGACCATCAACATGATAAAGTCCTGAATCATCTTTAATGATTGTGAAGTCCTCAGCTGGTGGGGTAAACTTATATTCAACAACTCCTTCTGAAATTTCTTCCATTTTTTCATTCTTCTTTACTTCATCTAACACATCGGCAATTTTATATAATAATTCATCTAGATTTTGTTTAGTTATTGCGGAAATAGGAATAACATCGATGTGAAGCTTTTCTTCAAATTTTTTAAGATTTGACTCACTACCCGTTAAATCCATCTTATTTGCAACTACAATTTCTGGACGTTTTAATAACTTTGGATCATATGAACCAAGTTCATTACGAATTGCTAAATAATCTTCAACAGGATCACGTCCTTCGATTCCACTCATATCAACAATATGGACAATTACTCTTGTTCTTTCAATATGCTTTAAGAACTGAATGCCTAGACCTGCTCCTAAGTGAGCTCCTTCAATAAGCCCTGGTAAATCTGCCATTATAAAACTTCTACCATCTTTAACTCCTACAACACCAAGATGAGGATTTAAAGTCGTAAAATGATAATCCGCAATTTTAGGGGTTGCTTTGGACACCATTGTTATTAATGTACTTTTACCAACACTAGGAAAGCCAACTAAACCAACATCCGCTAATACTTTTAAGTCTAGTTGAAGGGTTAATTCTTCCCCTGGTTCACCTTTTTCACAAATGGTTGGAGCAGTATTCCTAGAATTAGCAAATGCCGCATTTCCTTTACCACCTCTACCACCATGTGCAACGATGACTTCTTGTCCATGTTTGGTAATATCACCGATAATAGTGCCATTTTCCGCATTAATAATCGTTGTGCCAATTGGAACTTTAGCATAAGCATTTTCACCATCATGGCCAAACATATCTTTTTTCATTCCTTTTTCGCCACTTGTAGCTTTTATTTTTTTGGTAAAGCGAAAATCTAAAAGGGTTGTTAGTCCTTCTTCACCTACAAAGATGACATCTCCTCCTCTACCACCTTTACCACCAGATGGTCCACCCATATTTGCATATTTTTCATGGCGAAATGCTACGACTCCATCGCCACCATTTCCAGCTTTAACTAAAACTTTTACACTATCAACAAACATAGTAAGCCTCCTTTCATATATTACATAAAAAAATATGCACTTGCATCGGCAAGTGCTTTAATTGGCAATTATTCTACTGGGTATACAGAAACTTGCTTCTTAGTCATACCTTTATGTTCGTATTTTACAATACCATCAATCATACAGAATAATGTATCATCCTTACCAATTCCAACGTTATTTCCAGGATGAACTTTAGTTCCTCTTTGACGATAAATAATCGAACCGGCAGTAGCGAATTGACCATCAGATAACTTTGCACCTAAACGTTTTGCATGAGAGTCACGACCATTCTTAGTTGAACTAACACCTTTTTTAGATGCGAAATATTGCAAATTAAATCTTATCATGATGCTACCTCCTATTTTTCTATTTTAACTTTTAAATGATTTGGGTATGTTTCTGAAATCTCATTTAGTGATTCATATAGATTATTAACCACTAAATCAATAAATGATTTTGTCTTAGAATCAATATCATAATTTATAATTTCAAAATCCATAAACCCTTCTTCTTGATTTTCTGTAAATGAAAACTTACCTTTAAGAAGTTTCATTAACAAATTTAAAGAAGTAATTACCGTTGCTGAAATTCCAGCACAAACAATGTCTAAACCTTCATCCGCATAATCAGCATGACCTGATATTGTGAATGTCTTAAACATACTTTTGTCATAAATAAACTTAGCTTTTGTCATATTATGCAACAATTGAGTTGATTAAAACTTTTGTATAAGCTTGACGATGACCTTGTTTTTTACGATAATTTTTCTTAGCTTTCATTTTGAAAACAATAATTTTTTTGCCTTTACCTTGTTTTTCAATAGTGCCAGTAACTTTTGCACCTTCAACAAGAGGAGTTCCTACTTTGTCACCTACTAAAAGAACTTGATCAAAAACAACTTCTTGTCCAGCTTCACCTTCTAGTTTTTCAACAAAGATAGTTTCACCTTCAGCAGCACGATATTGTTTACCGCCAGTGATAAAAATTGCGTACATCTTTATTACCTCCTTTAAAAAATTTAAGACACGCCATTATGGTGACTATTAATGTACTTAAACCATTTTTGTGCGGTTGCAGACTCGCAACGCATATATTATACTTTATTTTGCTAAATTATGCAAGTAAAAAGCTAAAATTTATCAAATCCTTTTATACTTCTAAAATTACAACCTTTATTGAAGCGTTTGAAATTATTTATTAAGGTAATTATTAATCTCAAACGCTAAAATATCAAAAAAGCTTCTTAGGAAGGGTCACTTCACTAAAAAGCTAAATTTTATTTATTTTCTAGGGTTTTTAATATTTGCTTGTGCAGCCGCAAGTCTAGCAATTGGAACGCGGAATGGAGAACAAGAAACATAATCTAAGCCAATATTATGACAGAATTCGATCGTTTCAGGGTCACCACCATGTTCACCACAAATACCTAAGTGAAGATCAGGACGAACTGAACGACCAAGTTCAACGGCCATCTTCATTAGCTTACCAACACCTTTTTGGTCAATGTGAGCAAATGGATCACTTTCAAAAATCTTACGAGCATAGTATTCTTCTAAGAATTTGCCTGCATCATCACGGCTAAAACCAAATGTCATTTGCGTTAAGTCGTTAGTACCAAAGCTGAAGAATTCTGCATATTCAGCAATTTCATCAGCAGTTAAAGCAGCACGTGGAACTTCAATCATTGTACCAATCTTATATGCAAGTTTAATATTATTTTCTTTTAATATTTCATCAGCAGTTCTTACTACGATGTCACGAACATATTTTAATTCTTTAACATCACCAACAAGTGGTATCATAATTTCAGGAATAATGTTATATCCTTCTTTATTAACCGCGATTGCGGCTTCAATTACTGCTCTTGTTTGCATTTTCGCAATTTCAGGATATGTAATTGATAAACGACATCCTCTGTGACCAAGCATTGGGTTAAATTCATGTAAGCTTTCAACTGTTGCTTTTAATTTTTCAAAAGTTAAGCCCATTTCTTTTGCAAGTTCAGCGATTTCTTCATCAGTATGAGGTAAGAATTCATGTAGTGGAGGGTCTAGATAACGAATTGTAACACTCTTTCCTTCCATAGCTTTATAAATACCAATAAAGTCATTACGTTGCATTGGTAATAATTTAGCTAATGCTTTACGACGACCCTCTTCTGTATCTGATACAATCATTTCACGAACGGCAGGAATTCTATCTGCTTCAAAGAACATATGTTCAGTCCGGCATAGACCAACGCCTTCAGCTCCAAAGCTATTAGCAACTTTAGCATCACGTGGGTTATCAGCGTTTGTTCTAACTTTTAAAGCACGATATTTATCAGCCCATTCCATTAATGTTGCAAAATCACCAGAAACTGTAGCATCAACTGTAGGAATAGCTTCACCATAAACATAACCAGTATTACCATCAATAGAAATCCAATCAAGTTCATTGTAACGTTTTCCACCAACTTCAAACCATTTTTCTTCTTCATTAACTCTAATTTCACCAGCACCAGCTACACAACAAGTACCCATACCACGTGCAACAACGGCTGCATGGCTTGTCATACCACCACGACCAGTTAAAATACCTTGAGATGCAATCATACCTTCGATATCTTCTGGAGATGTTTCAAGTCTAACAAGAACTACTTTCATACCATTTGCTTTACATTCTTTTGCACGTTCAGCACTAAATACTACTTGACCACAAGCAGCACCAGGAGATGCGTTTAAGCCTTTAGTAATAGGATGAGCAGCTTTTAGGGCTTTTTGGTCGAAACCTTTATGAAGAAGGGCATCAAGTGATTTAGGTTCTACCATAAGTACGGCTTCTTGTTCATTAATTAAACCTTCTTTAACTAAATCAATCGCAATCTTTAAAGCTGCTTGAGCAGTACGTTTACCATTACGAGTTTGTAACATGTATAATTTACCTTTTTCAATTGTAAATTCCATGTCTTGCATATCACGATAATGAGTTTCAAGAATCTTAGTAACCTTCTTAAATTCTTCATATAAGGCAGGATTATCTTGTTGTAAATGCGCGATTGGCTGAGGTGTACGGATCCCCGCAACAACGTCTTCACCTTGAGCATTAAATAAATATTCACCATATAAAACATTTTCACCAGTTGCAGGGTTACGTGAGAAGGCAACCCCAGTACCGGAGTCATCACCCATGTTACCAAATACCATTGTTTGAACATTAACAGCAGTTCCCCAAGAATAAGGAATACCATTTAAACGACGATAAACATTAGCACGAGGATTATCCCATGAACGGAATACAGCTTTTACAGCTTCTAATAATTGTACTTTTGGATCTTGAGGGAATGGTTCACCCTTAAGTTCTTCATATTTAGCTTTAAATTCTTTAACTAATTTCTTTAAGTCATCAGCGTCAAGTTCAGTATCTTGTTTAACTCCTTTAGCTTCTTTCATGGCATCCATTAATGTTTCAAAATTAGACTTGTCAATTTCCATAACAACATCTGCGAACATTTGAATGAAACGACGATAAGAGTCATACGCAAAACGAGGATTTCCTGTTAATTTTGCTAAGCCTTCAACTGCGACATCGTTTAAACCTAAGTTTAAGATTGTATCCATCATCCCAGGCATTGAGGCACGAGCACCACTACGAACTGATACTAATAATGGATTATTATTATCACCAAATTTTTTGTTATTGATTGCTTCAATTTTTGCAAGGGCTGCATAAATTTGATCAACAACTTCATCAGAAAGCACTTTGCCATCATCATAATACTTTGTACAAGCTTCAGTTGTGATGGTGAAGCCTTGAGGTACTGGTAAACCAATGTTAGTCATTTCAGCTAAGTTAGCACCTTTACCACCTAGAAGATTACGCATTGACTTGTTGCCTTCACTGAATAAATAAACAAATTTACTCATTTAATAGTCTCCTTTTCTCTTTTTAAATATTTCACAATTTTTGATTATACCACAATGACGCTTAAAAAGCAACGAAATAATAACATTTTTTTAAAACTTTCAAAAAATAAAAAGGCGAAAAGAGCCTTTTTACTTATATATTTTAATTTTTTTAGTTATTTCATCACTACTAATATTAAATTTTTCACAATTATTTTTAAGATTTTCAAGATTACTTGATGTAGTTGTAAGAACAAAAGAATCAATGTTTGAAGTATTGTAACAAAGATTTAAACCACAACTTGCATAATCTAATGAACTTGGAACATAAAGTTCAACGAAATTTTGCGTTTGTGTATTATTACAATTTGCGAAAGCATTATTACCTATTTTTTCTAAGCCTTCTGGAAGCACAACTTTGGTTAATGATGAACACTTATAAAAAGCAAAAGCTTCAATTTCTTTTAAATTAGGGCAATTAGTAAAATCAAGTTGTTTTAATTGTTGACAGTTTTTAAAGGCATTTTCCTGGATTAGAACAACTGAATCATTAAAGATGACTCTTTTTATTTTTTGATTGTTCACAAAGGCATTAGCATAAATAATTTCAACCCCACTTCTTATGGTTACTGTGAAATCCTCATCTAAATTTATATTACTTGGATACTTATATAAAATAGTTTTATCCTTATTATATAATACACCATCAATACTTGCATAAACACTGTTATTTTTATCAACATTAATTCCTTTTAAATTAAGGGCATTAATAAAAATATTAGACCCTAAAGAGTTATCATTATCTATTCCAATATACTCTAAGTTTTTGCCAATTACAACATACTCAGTCAAACGATAATCACTGAAATCTTTATTACTTAATAATTTTTTAACCATAATTCCATCAATTGTATCAGGGACTATTAAGGTTTTTTCATTTGAGCCTAAGGTTGTAAGGCCTTTAATCACATAATATTGATCATTATTTTCAGATACTAGTTCTAAATCAAAAGTATTAGCATATTTTTTATGCTCCTCACCATATTTATTATTACTTGAACTTTCATTATTGCTTGGTCCTTTAATTAATAGAATTGTT